>JAENXG010000474.1 GCA_016649675.1 Methyloceanibacter sp. | reverse complement strand
TTGGGGGCAGTAGGACCGCGGCACGCCCGTGTCTCGCCTTTCGCGGTCTTGTTCCCCCTTCATCCCAATCGAACGCATAGAGGCAGCTGTCATGACCTGGGTTCTTTATCTGATTATCGCCTGTGGAGCGCTCTCGATCGCCTATGGCGTCTGGACGACGAGAGCCGTTCTCGCGGCTGACCCCGGCACGGCGCGCATGCAGGAGATCGCCGCCGCCATTCAGGAAGGGGCGCAAGCCTATCTCGCCCGCCAGTACCAAACCATCGGCCTGGTCGGCGTCGCCATCTTCCTGCTGCTGGCCTATCTGCTCGGCCTGCCCCAGGCGATCGGCTTCGCGCTAGGCGCAGTGCTCTCTGGTGCCGCCGGCTATATCGGCATGAACGTATCGGTGCGCGCCAATGTCAGGACTGCGCAAGCCGCGACCAAGAGCCTCGCCGACGGCCTCAGCATTGCGTTTCGCGCTGGCGCCGTCACCGGGCTTCTGGTTGCCGGCCTCGCCCTTCTCGGCGTCTCGGTCTATTTCCTCATCCTCACCCAGGTGCTTGGCTATAGCCCAGCGTCGCGCGATGTCATCGACGCCCTGGTCTCTCTCGGCTTCGGCGCCTCGCTCATCTCCATCTTCGCCCGGCTCGGCGGCGGCATCTTCACCAAGGGCGCCGATGTCGGCGGCGATCTCGTCGGCAAGGTCGAGGCCGGCATCCCCGAGGACGACCCGCGCAACCCAGCGACCATCGCCGACAATGTCGGCGACAATGTCGGCGATTGCGCCGGCATGGCGGCCGATCTGTTCGAGACTTATGTGGTGACCGTGGTGGCTACCATGGTGCTCGCCTCGATCTACTTCGCTGGCGGCGACCGCGTGATGCAGATGATGCTCTATCCGCTTGCCATCGGCGCCATGTGCGTGATCACCTCGATCATCGGCACGTATTTCGTGCGGCTCGGCAAAAGCCAGTCGATCATGGGGGCGCTTTATAAGGGCTTGATCGCGACCGGCGTGCTCTCGCTCATCCTGCTCTGGCCGCTCACCGCCTGGCTTGTCGGCATGGATACGGCGATGAAGGTCGGCGAAGTGAGCTTCACCGGCAAATCGCTCTTTTTCTGCGGCGTCGTCGGCCTTTTGGTCACGGCGCTGATCGTGGTCATCACCGAGTATTATACCGGCACCAACCATCGCCCCGTCCAGTCGATTGCCAAGGCTTCGGTGACCGGCCACGGCACCAATGTCATCCAAGGCCTCGCCGTATCGCTCGAGTCGACCGCGCTGCCCGCGCTCGTGATTATGGCGGGTATCGTCAGCGCCTATCAGCTTGCCGGGTTGTTCGGCATTGCCATCTCCGTCACCACCATGCTTGCTTTGGCGGGCTTGATCGTGGCGCTCGACGCCTTCGGTCCGGTGACCGACAATGCGGGCGGCATCGCCGAGATGGCGGGCTTGCCGAAGGAGATCCGCAAGACCACCGATGCGCTCGACGCCGTGGGCAACACCACCAAGGCGGTGACCAAGGGCTACGCCATCGGCTCGGCGGGGCTCGGCGCGCTCGTGCTCTTCGCCGCCTATACCGAGGATCTCAAATATTTCGCCGCCAACGCCGACAAGTTCCCTTATTTCAAGGACATCGACGTCACCTTCAGCCTCACCAGCCCTTATGTGGTGGTCGGTCTCTTCCTTGGCGGTCTGCTGCCCTATCTGTTCGGCGGCATCGCCATGACGGCGGTCGGGCGCGCAGCCTCTGCCATCGTCGAGGAGGTGCGCCGTCAGTTCAAGGAGAAGCCCGGCATCATGAAGGGCACGGAGCGGCCGGACTATGGTCGCGCCGTCGATCTCCTCACCCGCGCGGCGATCAAGGAAATGATCCTGCCCTCACTGTTGCCGGTGCTGTCACCGATCGCCTTCTACTTCATCGTCAATGCGATCGCCGGCAAGAGTGCGGCGTTCTCTGCGCTCGGCGCCATGCTGCTCGGGGTCATCGTCACCGGCCTGTTCGTCGCCATCTCCATGACGGCGGGGGGCGGGGCCTGGGACAACGCCAAGAAGTACATCGAGGACGGCAATTACGG
>JAENXG010000378.1 GCA_016649675.1 Methyloceanibacter sp. | reverse complement strand
GGCGCGGGGGCTTGCCGCTGGGAGAATGTCCGAACTGCCCGCGGCCAACGCGGCATTCGAGGCGCAAGGCTTCAAGGTCATCGTCTCCCCTCCCCGTCCAGCGCGACGACAATGAAGCTTCAGTCCTTAGTGCCCTGCGACCGCGACGGCGATCGGTGCTTCGCTCCCCTTTGCTGTCATCCTACTGTCACGCCCCGTCGCAAAAGTCCTCGCGACGGCGCCGCAAGGAATCCACGCGTGATGGCGCAAAATTTTTCTACGGCCATGCATGTCGGCTTGATGCGGGGCCGAGCCTGGGTCTTGCGATTGCTTCTCGCTGAGTTCAAACTATTGCCCACAAGGGCATCACAAAAATATCCCGGGGGGGTTTACATGGTGCGCACTGCAGCGGCTGCCGAGATCGGCAACCATGTCGGCCTGCTCAACAAAGAACGCATCATTGCGCCGGCGGACTATAACCGCTGGCTCGTGCCGCCGGCGGCGCTGGCCATCCATCTCTGCATCGGCATGGCCTATGGCTTCAGCGTGTTCTGGCTGCCGCTCGGTCGTGCCGTCGGCGTAGCCCAGGGCCTCGACAAGCCGATCGCCTGCGCCGGCGACGCGACCACCTTTTTCGGCAAGGTCGCCATCACCGCGCACGCGCTCTTCGCCACCGACTGCGACTGGACCCAGTTCGACCTCGGCTGGATGTTCACCCTGTTCTTCGTCCTGCTTGGGGTATCTGCCGCCATCTGGGGCGGCTGGCTCGAGCGCGTCGGTCCTCGCAAAGCGGGCGTCGTCGCTGCGCTGTGCTGGTGCGGCGGGCTCATGATCTCAGCCGTCGGCGTCTACATCCACCAGCTTTGGCTGATGTGGCTCGGCTCCGGCATCATCGGCGGCATTGGGCTCGGCCTTGGCTACATCTCGCCCGTCTCGACCCTGATCAAGTGGTTTCCCGACCGCCGCGGCATGGCGACGGGCATGGCCATCATGGGCTTCGGCGGCGGCGCCATGATCGGCTCACCCCTCGCCACCATCCTGATGAACACCTACGCCACCCCGACCTCGGTCGGCGTGTGGGAGACCTTCGTGACCCTGGGTGTGATCTATTTCGCGTTCATGCTGAGCGGCGCCTTCGGCTATCGCCTGCCCCCGGCCGGTTGGAAGCCTGAGGGCTGGACACCGCCTGCCAGCGCCAAGGCGATGATCACGACCGGTCACGTGCATCTCAACGACGCCCATAAGACGACGCAGTTCTGGCTGATCTGGGCGGTGCTCTGCCTCAACGTCTCCGCCGGCATCGGCATTATCGGGGCTGCCGCGCCGATGCTGCAGGAGACCTTCGGCGGACGGCTGTTCGGCGATCCGTCGGTCGGCTTTGCCAACTTCACCGACGAGCAAAAGGCCAAGGCGGCCCTGGTGGGCGCGGCCTTTGTCGGCCTGTTCTCCCTGTTCAATATTGCCGGCCGCTTCTTCTGGGCGTCGCTGTCAGACAAGATCGGACGCAAGGTCACCTATTTCATCTTCTTTGCGCTCGGCTTCGCCTGCTATGCGTCGGCGCCCACGTTTGCGAGCCTCGGCCTGCTCAGCCTCTTCGCGGCCGCCTTCTGCCTCATCGCCTCGATGTATGGCGGCGGCTTCGCCACCATCCCGGCCTATCTCGCCGACATCTTCGGCACGCAATTCGTCGGCGCCATCCACGGGCGCCTGCTCACCGCCTGGTCGACGGCCGGCATCGTCGGCCCCGTCATCGTCAACTACATGCATGACTCGCGCAAAGCCGCAGGCATTGCGCCCCAGGACATCTATCACCCGATCTTCTATGTCTTGGCCGGGCTTTTGGTGGCGGGCTTCATCGCCAACCTCCTGATCAGGCCGCTCGACAAGAAGTGGTTCATGAAGCCCAAAGATGTCGAGGCGCTGCAAACCAAGACGGCGCGGGAACGCGCGATGCACGCTGTCGAGATCCGGTGGAGCGACGAGACGCGGCCCGGCACCCGCCTGCTTCAGCCGATCGGCATGGCGCTGATCGCCGTGGCGGTGGTCTGGTGGATCACCTTTTATACCAAGGTGGGCGGCATCGGGGGCGCCTGGGAGTGCCTCGTCTACTCGACCGCGCCTTGCCTCGACACCATCACCAAGTCGGAGCTTGCCGGCTATTTCGCCTATCGGCCCTTCTTGATGTGGATCGGGCTTCCGCTGTGGATCACCGGCATCGTGCTGAGCCCCAAGCGTCTAGAGGTGGCCCCGCTGGCCTGGGCGGTGGTGGGCATCCCGCTCCTGTGGGGCATCTGGATCACCGTGGACAAGGCGCTGGTCCTGTTCAAATAGCCTCGCACCACATGAAAGGACCCTGACAAAAGGGGCCTTTGGGACCTGTTTTGCTAGGGCGCTCTGACCTCATTCCTAGATCTAGTGGTGGATCGGCTGGGAACTACTATGGCTGGCTGGTATGCCAAACTTTCCTGTCAGAATTTCTTAATGTGGCATTCAGAGCGTGTTCATGCAGCGCTCATGCAGCGCTCATGCCCATACCCCATTATCCTATCTCTTAGTTCACCGAAGGAGACGACCCTATGAAAGAGTGGCTGAAACCCGAGATCACCGAGTCTGAGGCTGGCATGGAAGTTACGAGCTATCTCCCGGCCGAGCTCGATCGCGCTTAAT
>JAENXG010000529.1 GCA_016649675.1 Methyloceanibacter sp. | reverse complement strand
TTCGAGAGCAACAAGAACGCCGCGGCGCTCCCCTGCTATAGCGATGAGCGCACGCTTTCCGCGCTCATCGATACAGAGCTGGCCCAGGCCGGCCTTAGCATCGACAACGAGGCGAGGACCTATCTGATGACGCGGCTTGGCGCCGACCAGGCGCTGTCGCGCTCGGAGGTCGTCAAGCTCGCGCTCTACGCATCGGGCGGGACGAGCGTCAGCCACGACGACATCGAAGCGATCGTCGGAGACGCCGCAGAGACCGCGCTGGAGAACTTCGTCTACGCCGCGAGCGACGGCGATCCGGCCCACGCGCTCTCCGAGCTGCAGCGCCTCGGCGCCGCGGGGACCGAGACCTCGTCCGCGCTCGTCGCCCTTGGGCGCCACTTCACGCAGTTGCACCGGGTCGCTTCGGCGGTAACGAGCGGCGGCGACCCCGAGCAGGCGGTGAAGTCACTCAAGCCCCGCCCACATTTCAAACGCGAGCCGGTCTTCCTCGCCCATTGCCGGCGCTGGGGGGCTGCGCGGCTTGCGCATGCGCTGCCGCTCATCCAGGAGGCGATCAGACGCACGCGCCGCTCGCCCGAGCTCGAGGGCGCCTTCGCCGAGCGGCTGGTCCTCACATTGACGTCGAGGATTTGACGGACGCTCGCGTCGTTGTATCCCTGTCACTCTAACTGAGGTGCGCCATGGATAAGCGGAGCGGAGATCTCGGACTGCGCAACAAGCTGTTCGCGCTGCTGAAGGAGCGCGCGTTCCGGCGCGGCCGCGTGGTGCTCGCCTCGGGCCGGGAGAGCGACTTCTATTTCGACATGAAGCCGGCGATGCTCGATCCTGAGGGCGCCGGTCTGCTGGCCGAGCTAATTCTGCAAGAAATACAAGGAATTAAGGCAGACTGTATCGGCGGTATCGAGATGGGAGCGGTGCCGCTGATCGCTCCGGTCGCCATGCGGAGCCCGGACTTCGGCCGCCATCTCCCCGGGTTCTTCGTGCGGAAAGCCGTCAAGGACCACGGCACCAAGAAGCGCGTCGACGGCGCCGACATTGCCGGCAAGACCGTCGTGATTCTGGAGGACGTGACCACCACGGGGGGATCGGCAATGGATGCGGTCAAGGCCGTGCAGGATGCCGGCGCGAAGGTGGCTCTCGTGTTGTCGATCCTGGACCGCGGCGAGGGCGCCGCCGACCTTTATGCCAAGGCCGGCATCCCGTTCAAATCGCTGTTCCGCGCCGAGGAGTTCCTCGCGGTTGCCTAAATCCGCGTCGCCTCGTTGAGATCGCGGGCAATCGCCGAGCGCACCTTACCCGGCTCGCGCCGGCTTGGAGCAAGCGAGCCACCCTTTCTAAGGTAGCTGCGACAGACCGGCGCATTTAGTGCTAGTCGGCATCATTGCTCTTATCGCAAATGCTGAACAGAACTCCGGGCGGGGGAGGAAAATGGCCCGCATACGCGAGGCGAAAATTTGTAAATCTCTTTATCTTGAAGACATCCCACGTATTCAATGCGTCCGAACAAATAAATAGCCAAAGCACTACGTCCTATATCGCTGATTTCTTTGGGAGTAAGGGGGGCGCCCGAGCTATATAGACTTATTAGCCAGACCGCCAGCCCCAAGCGTATTGCTGAATTTTTCCTCTAACTGGGGAACGATCAGCTTCTGCTATTTTGGAAATTTCTATTTTACGCCAACAAACGACCTTAGAAGCTGGGGTTTGCCCGCTATTCCTCCACACCAATACAATAC
>JAENXG010000110.1 GCA_016649675.1 Methyloceanibacter sp. | reverse complement strand
GGATCTGGACGTGGGATGACACGAAGTTGGGGACGAGGATGTCATCCGCGTCGACAATCGTGACGAACTCGCCGCGGATCAGCTTGAATATTTCGAGGAAGGCGCCAAGCTGACCAAGATTTTTTTTCCAGGTGGACGATTCGGAATCGCTCGTCCCCGACGACATACTCGGCGATGACCTGGCGGCTTGCGTCTGCCGAACCGTTGTCGACGACGATTGCCTCAAGCGATGGATAGTCCTGGCCCTTAATTGAATCGATTGCCGCCCCAACATAGGCGTCATAGTTCCAATTGATGAGGACCAGAGAGACGAGCGGGGGCTTAAAATTCTCTCCGGAGCTCCCGCCGGCCGTCGGGCTTTGAACGACGACCATCACCGCCCCCGACCCAGCCAACGAGTTGAAGTCACCGACACTTTCCGTGACGCTTTCCGGATGAACCCCAACCCCGCGCGTCAGGGTAGCCGCTTGGTCTAACCCCAGCAATCGCCTTCGAAGCTCGTAGTTCTCCGTCGAATGGGCACTCGAGAGCACCCCCAATTGCGACGTCTTCGTGGGCGGCGACCATTCGCCCGCGCGTCTCTTTCACGGGGTCTCCGGCTCTCCTAAGGTTGCCGTAGGCAGGTCGGCAAGCTACAGAGCCCTCGGAGAGGTGCCAGAGTGGTCGAATGGGACGGTCTCGAAAACCGTTGTACGGGTAACCGTACCGTGGGTTCGAATCCCACCCTCTCCGCCAGCTAGTCCAGTGTATTTCCAGGGAAATTTCGCTCTCCGAAATTACTGCGGAAAACCCGCGGGTTAGCCCCACCGAAAGCGGCAGAATCGACCGCAGAGAGCGAGGTTTGGAGATTGCTTACGCCCGCGGGGTGCCAAATTCTCCGTTCGGCAATTTGGCGGTCCGGTTAGGCCAGCCCCGAGCATCGCTCCTGTTGCTAGCGTGTGCCTCGCTCCATGGCGACAAGCGCTGCTTGTTCGAACGCATGGGGAATGATTGCATTAGGTGAGTCCGAAGTTTTGTTGAGCGATGCAATGGGAGAATCTGATGCCGAGTGCACTAATCACCGGTGCCAATCGAGGACTCGGGTTTGAGTTCGCGCGTCAGTATCTGGTTGATGGCTGGCAGGTCTACGCAGCCTGTCGTGATCCGGCATCGGCTTCCGAACTACGGCGCCTCACCGAGACCAGCGACGACAAATTGCGGATGCTGGCTATGGATGTCACTGATCCGGCCAGCATCGAGGCGGCGGCAACTGAACTCGACGGACAAGCTATCGATCTCCTACTCAACAACGCTGGCATTATCGGACCGCGGGGCCAGACCATCGGAAACATTGACTACGAGGCCTGGGCGGAGGTGCTCGCCATCAACACCATGGGTCCCATGCGGATGTCGGAGGCGTTTGTCGAGCACGTGGCACGCAGCGATCGCAAGCTCATTGTCACCCTGACGAGCGGAATGGGATCGATTGCCGACAATACCTCCGGGGGCTCGATCCTCTATCGCAGCTCGAAAGCGGCGGTGAACATGGTCACGCGCAGTCTGGCGATTGATCTCGCGCCCCGCGGCATCACCTGCGTCGTCGTCAATCCCGGCTGGGTGCGGACCGACATGGGTGGGCCGAACGCCAACTTACAGCCGGCAGAAAGCATCAGTGCACTGAGGCGTCTCATTGCGACTCTTGGGCCCGAGCAGTCCGGCAAGTTCTTCAATCATACGGGTCGCGAATATCCCTGGTAGCATGCTTGCAGTCACAAGCTCAGGCGGGAAAATTTCTCTAAAGGTCAATTGGCGAATGAAGGGGTAAATTCTGTCCAAGAGAAGCGGCGCCGGAGCTGAATTGGTCGACGACCTTGAAGGTGATTGGATCGATCACATCGACCGCGTTGGATCGGACTTCTGGCACATACACCCTCTCTAAGGCGTCGCCGACGGCCTGACTAAGGTGACCCACTGCAGCCACGCTTAAACCGCTCGGGCCTTTCACCGTCTGTATGGACTTTGCCATCATTCAGCCAAAGCTTTGACAATATTTCTAGGCTGCGCTCAAAGAGGGAAGGCGCTCAGTTGCTTTCCTTACGTCCGTCCGCTGCTGCCATCACAGCCTTGGCGCTGGTCCGGGGCACTTTTTGTCTTTTTTCCATCTTCCTATTCTCGGGCTCCCAGGCTGAAGCCGCCGAAGACAGCTGCGGTGACGCATCCGACGTCGCGGTTTTGTCCTCGCCCCTCACACCCTGGAAAGGCGCGCCTCTACGCGTCCTATTTGCCTCCGAGAAGCAGCTCGACGGCGAGCTTTCGCTGATCGCGCCCGATGGAAGCGTCGCGGCCAAATCGGGCGAGCGGCAGGGCGGCCCGCCCTATTTCTGGTTCGTGGAGGTTGCGTCGCCAGCAGTTGGCGCGTGGCATGCACAACTCGTGCGTGACGGCGCATCGGAGTGCAGCACGATAACTCGGGAAATCGTCGTGCACCGTCAACAGTCGCCACCGCCGCACGCGACGCGCGGGAGTGTCTGGCCATTGCGCGACACGTGGAATCGCGGGACTGAAAATCTGTACTCCGCATGGATAGAGAAGCTGTTCGACGCGCCGCTCGATGCGGAACTATCATGGCCTGCGCTGCATGAAGTGCTGCGCGATCCATCACGTAACTTTCTGTTCGATCATCTGGGTCTGCGTGAAGACGAGAAGTCACTCATCCTTCAGCCCGACTGCGCCGACCTCCCGTATTTTTTGCGCGCGTATTTCGCCTTCAAGATGGGCTTGCCGTTCGGTTATGCGAAATGCACGCGGGGCGCAGGCGGCCAGCCGCCCAAATGCCCCCAGTGGTGGAACATTCAAAACGAGGAGCCTGCGTCCGCGCCGCCCGTAGAAGAACCCGTGGAAGAAGTCGCGAATGCCGGCCTATTTGGAATTTTCGGCCAGCCAACCGTCCTCAGGATACCTCGGGCCGCGCCTCGGCCGCGGGGGCTCGTGCAGGGTTTCGGATATTATGTGGGAACGACCGTCGCGAACGGCGTCCAGTCCGGAAACGGGCGGACGCAGGCGGGTGATGACAACACCGACTATTATCCTGTTCCTCTTAAGGAGGAGACGCTGCGTCCGGGAACAATCTACGCCGATCCTTACGGCCACGTCCTGGTGCTGGCGAAGCGCGTGGCGCAGTCGGGCGACGCCGCAGGCGTCCTGCTTGCCGTCGATGCGCAACCTGACGGAACGGTTGCGCGGAAGCGCTTCTGGCGCGGCAATTTCCTGTTCGCACAGGATCCCTCTCTGGGTAGCCCCGGGTTCAAACGCTTCCGGCCGATCGTGCGCGAGAAGAGAGGCTTGCGGCGGCTGACCAACGCGGAAATCGCTAAGGATCCGCAATATGGCGACTTTTCGCTCGAGCAGTCTCAGCTCGGGGTCGAAGACTTTTATGATCGGATGGACGACGTGATTTCGCCAAAGCCGCTAGATCCCTTGCGGGCAATAGAGGACGCAATCACGTCTTTCGAGGAGCAAGTGAAGATGCGGGGGCTCTCGGTCGAAAACGGGCGAAAATATCAGAACGATGGAGGCGGCGAGGCAGCCATGCCGGATGGCGCGTCGATCTTCGAGACGACCGGGGCGTGGGAGGATTTCGCGACGCCGTCGCGAGATTTGCGGCTGCTGATCGCCATGGATGTAGTGCGTGGGTTTCCGGATCGCGTCGCGCGGCGGTCGGAGCGCTACGCGATGCCGGAGGGCAAGAGCGCCGCGGACGTGAAAGCGGAATTGGAGGGCGTGCTTGCGACGGAGCTTTCGACGCGGAAGTTTTCTTACACTCGCAGCGACGGTTCCACATGGACGCTCGCGCTCAAAGACGTGCTCGATCGGGCGACCGATCTCGAGTTGGCGTACAATCCGAACGACTGTGTCGAGCTCAGATGGGGCGCGCCTGAGGGGAGCGAGGAGGCCTCGACCTGCAAGCGGCACGCCTCGTCGGCGCAACGCGCGAAAATGCAGGAATACCGCGCGTGGTTCCACGAGCGCCGTCGGCCACCGCGCGACACAGGCTAGGTCGAGACAGGTCGAGACCTTGACGGAGCTTTATGATCTCCGCTTAGGGTCAGAAGCGGACATTCGCTCGATCGGCATCCCGTTGGTCCAAGGCTAACGCTATAGTCGGGGTTGTGGCTGTGACGCAGTCCGCGGTTTGACCGCGAGCGCTCTCAGAGTTCAAGCAGCGCCGTTTCTAGCTTGTTCGCTGTCGTGCCGCTTTGTGAAGATGAAGGCGTCCACCTTCGCTGCAATGAAAAGCCGTCTCCAATCTTCCTTGCGTTGCGACCCCACATCCGCAAAGATAGGCCTCTGGGTAGACCATGCTCCCCAGGTGCCTGAGGGCATCAGTAAGTTGAGCGTTTTGGTACCGCGTCACTACGTCAATCGAGTACGGAAGATCTCCTGACTTCTTGGTCGAGGGCTTCCTCGTCGCTTCTCGACGGCGTTTTGGAGAGTGGCATGCGTCGGTGCAAGGCTCAAATGAGGGATCGCTCGCCAGGTCTGGTCGCCGTACCGCCGTTGCAACCGCCTCGCGGGCTGGAGCTCATCAAATCGTCGGCGAAGTTTTATGCGAACGGCGCCGGGACGGCGAAGCCGACAATTCAGCTTTCATGTCCCGTGCCTGCTGCTCCAAATAAGCCCACGACCATAAAAACGTTCTCTGCACCCATTGGAAAAGTGAGTGGTCGTGCCGTAGCCATGATGTGCCTACTCTTATTAGTTCTGCCTGGCTTAGGGCTTGCTGCAATCGTGTGGTGCGGAATTCGGATGGCGGACGCTGGGGCACCAGAAGTGGCCGTCGGTGACGCGAGCTTGTTGGCGGCGCGATTGGCAAGTTCAGTCGTTACGAGGCCAAGCAACTTGAGGGCGGGCTCTGCAGCACAGACCGTTTCGACAGATATCATCATTCACAAGGTGAAGACGGAGCGCATTGATGCTGCCGCCTGGGGAGAGCGGAATCCGCGATAGCGATGGATAGCCGACACTCGGACTAAAACTTGGGAGTCCCAGCAGCGAGCGGTGACCCACTCAGCCTATTGAAGGCTTCTACCCAAAAGCTTCAAGCGCAGAGGTCGAAGCGGGCGTCCCGTTCCTGAATGAGTTCTTTGATACTCCCACAAGGATAACCGGACCTCGGAGACTGAGGTGCACCCTAGCAAACCAGCGCTAAGGCGCGAAAATTTCTCCGAAGCCCAATTCGGCCGATGAAGCGGGAAATTCTGCCGAGAATTCAAAGGCAAATTTTGCCAACCGTACCGTGAGTTCGAATCCCACCCTCTCCGCCAGTTAGTCTATTGTTTTTGAAAAAAAATACGCCTCATTGAAATTGGTGCGAACTATCCGGGGGTTAGCCTCCGGAAACTCGCCACAACCGACCCCAGAGAGCCCAATTTGGGCTCACCCGGAGACTTCTCTGCGCAATTTTCTCAGGTGGTGACGTCACGGTTCGGTTCCTTTCGATAAAGAATCGCGGCCCAAGGTTTGAGTATCTGATGCTCTTGCTTACTTGAGGAAGGGGAGGCCTGGAGAGACGGTAGTCCCTAGTCCTGTTCGACCGATTGCGCCGCGCTGGAGCCAGCGCCTTGCTCGGAAAAAAGTGCGTTGATCATTGAACAAACCAGACTACTCGACGAGCGCCTTGAACACGGCGTCGGGGCCGTCCTTGTAGAACTCGATGCTGATCTTGGTCCAAAGTTCGTCGGGCAGATCGTCCAGCTGCCGCCGCGCCGAAACAGGCATTACGAGCGTTTGGGCCTGCTTGTCGATGGCGAGTTCTGCAACGCGAATGGCATTCGGAATCATCTCGATTGAACCGCCTAGGTTCAGAGCGCCGGCGACGATTGTCCCACCACGCGTGTTGCGTCCCAATAGTCCTCCGCACAAGGCAACCAGTACAGGGACGCCGAGCCCCTCGCCAGACTTGTCGGCATCCATCTGACGCATTTGGATCGAAAATTCTTCCTCTCGCGGGTTCCGGTCACCCACGAGTTCCCTCGATCTCGTGTACAGATTCTGCTCGCCGACACGGACGCTTTCACGGAAGGCAGGTGAGGTCGGCTGATTGAGGATTCTAACGCCACTCCCGGGCCCGCATGTAACGTCGATCCGATAGAGGCCCGGACCGGTCTCTGACGAACCAAGACTGACACCCCAGACTTGGCCGGGCGGCAGGGGATCGCTCTCGATTGCCTCGTCGCTATGAAGCTCGGGCGTCGCGACGAACTGCTCGACCCCCTCCGGTCCGAGAATGTAACTGAAGTGGGCGTTACGGAACTCGCTCTTGAAGACTCGCCGCTGCTGTTCCTTTACGCGGCGTCGGGATTCCAGAGCGATCCGGAGAATCCATTCCAGGTCCTCGTCGGAAATCGGCATCTCTGGATCGGGCAAGATCAGCTTGGTCAGGCCACTGACCGTCTTGTTCACCGCCTCAATGTCACGACCGCTGAGCGCGCCGCCAAGGTGAACGCGACCCTGCATGACGGAAACTCTGTTGCCGCTGCGAAGGCGGCTCCAGCACTCGCTCAGGAAGTCGCTGACGAGGCCGAAGTGGTCCGTAAGGTGTTCGCCCGGTTTCAGCTTTGGATAGTCCCAGCCCGGCGCGTAGGCGTGAATGCGATCCATGAACGCAGTGTCGTCACGCATCTCCGGCGGCATAGGGCTCAGCAGATGGCCGATCTTCTGCTGCTGCTCGACATCGACGTCGAGGTTGCCGACCATGACGATGCTTCCCTCAGCCCGGATGTTCTCTTTAGCTCGGCTGAACTGGCCAGAGGCCATGTAGCCTTTCATGATGTTGACGCCGTCCTTCTGATCGAAGGAGATGCCCGATACCTCGTCGAAGCAGACGATATCGTACTGGCAAACGAGACCGCGCTGACCGGTCGCGTTGTTGACGAACATCTTGGCGACGGTCGCCTTGCCACCGGAGATGAGGTGGGCGTAAGGCGAGATCTGCTGGAATAGATGACTCTTGCCAGTTCCGCGTGGGCCAAGCTCGACGAGATTGTAGTTACGCTCCACGAACGGGACCATTCGGAGCAGCACTACTCGCTTGGCCCGCTCGGTGAAGGCCGAGAGCTCCAGACCAATTGACCGCATTAGGAAGTCGATCCATTCAGTGGTCGTGAACGCGCGCCGCGCCTTCGTATAGATGTCCAGGACGTCGGACTTCGACATCTGAATTGGTCGCAGCGCATCGACCTTGAAGGGACGCCCGCCCTTCTCTTGCGCGATGATTCCGTCGTAGCTGAGCGTCACTTCGGCATAGAAGCCATCGGTCAGCATGCGCTCGTTCTCGCGCACCATCTCGTCATCGATGCGGACATCGCGGAGCACCAAGCTCGGAAGCTCGGCGACATAGCAGTCGTTCTTAGCGTCGAGCCGGGCCTTGACTATGTCGATGATCTTGACCGACCCGATTTCTCTCGCGCGCGCCTTGAAGAGTTCCTCCTCGCCGGTCCGGACAGTGCGGTCCTTGAGCTGCTTTTCAACGATCTGCAGCCCCTCAGTGATCTCTTCCTCGTCGATGCTCGCGCAGTAGCGACCCAGCAGGAACTCGACCACATAGGTCGGAACAGGATATTGCCGCGAGTACTTGCGTACCAGGTCCTTGCGAACAAGGTATCCGTCGAAAACGGATGCTGCGAGCTTGTCGAGATGGTCCAATTCCATCGTCATGTTTGTTCTCCGACGGTCGTTGGCTTGTAGTCGAGCACCCGTCCCGATTGATCGAAGACGACGACCGACGCCGCAGCGCCTTCGTGGCTGTCGTCGGACACAGCAAGGCTCGTTTCGCCGTTGGAACCAAGCTCTTTCGGCGCTGCGGCGATGCTTGTCTTGGCCTGTTTCCAGTTCAGTCGAAGATCGACTTTGAGCCCGGAAACATTCGCTTCGACAACGACCCGGCAACGCATGCCG
>JAENXG010000343.1 GCA_016649675.1 Methyloceanibacter sp. | reverse complement strand
GCTCGCCGCCGAGCGTGAAGATGTCACGCTTCCCGTGCGCGAGGGGCCGCTCGCCGAGGGCCGTATCCACCCGGTGAGCCAGGTCACCGACGAGATCACCGAGATCTTCGCCGATATGGGCTTCTCGATCGCCGAAGGCCCGGATATCGAGACCGACTTCAACAATTTTACCGCGCTCAACATTCCGCCCGAGCATCCGGCGCGGCAGGACCACGACACGTTCTATTTCGCACCGGCGGCCGACGGTACGCGCGCCGTGCTCCGCACCCACACGAGCCCCGTGCAGATCAGGACCATGCTGCGGGAGAAGCCGCCTTTACGCATCATCGCGCCGGGCCGCGTCTATCGAAGCGACTCCGACCAGACCCACACGCCGATGTTCCATCAGGTCGAGGGCCTGGTGATCGACGAGGAGACGCATCTTGGGCATCTAAAATGGGTGCTGGAGGAATTCTGCAAGGCGTTCTTCGAAGTGCCGCAGGTGAAGATGCGCTTCCGCGCGAGCCACTTCCCCTTCACCGAGCCGTCCATGGAGGTCGATATCGGCTACGCCAAGGTCGGCGATGAGATCAGGATCGGCGAGGGCGATCAGTGGCTCGAGATCTTGGGCTGCGGCATGGTGCATCCGAACGTGCTCAAGAATGTCGGGCTCGATCCGGAGCGCTATCAGGGCTTCGCCTTCGGGATGGGGATCGACCGCATCGCCATGCTGAAATACGGCATGCCGGACCTGCGCGCCTTCTTCGCCGGCGATCTCCGCTGGCTCAAGCATTACGGCTTCCCGCCGCTTGCGGTTCCCACGCTCGCCGGTGGACTGAGTGCCTAGGCCATGAAATTCACGCTTGGCTGGCTCAAAGAGCATCTCGACACACGCGCGAGCGTGGACGAGATCGCCGACACGCTCACCCGCATCGGGCTCGAGGTCGAGGAAATGTTCGATCCGGCCACCACCCTCGCGCCGTTCCGCGTGGCGGAGGTGCTGAAGTGCGAGAAGCATCCCAACGCCGACAAGCTTCAGGTGTGCGAGGTCGATACCGGCACTGAGCGGTTGCAGGTCGTGTGCGGCGCGCCGAACGCACGCGCCGGGCTGAAAGGCGTGTTCGCGCCCGTGGGCAGTTATGTCCCCGGCAGTGACCTCACCCTGACCAAGGCCAAGATCAGGGGCGTCGAGTCCAACGGCATGCTCTTATCGGAGCGAGAGCTTGAGCTTTCCGACGAGCATGCCGGCATTATCGAGCTCGATCCTGAGGCGAAGGTCGGCAGCTCCGCCGCTGCGGCGCTCGGCCTCGACGATGCGATGATCCACGTCGCCATCACGCCGAACCGGCCCGACTGCCTCGGCGTACACGGAATTGCGCGCGACCTCGCCGCCGCGGGTCTCGGCAAGCTGAGGAAGGACACGGTCAAGCCGATCAAGGGCACTTTCGCCAATCCGATCTCGATCGGACTCGAATTCGACAAGGCAGATGCCGGCGCCTGCCCGGTCTTCGCCGGGCGCCTGGTACAAGGGGTCCAGAACGGCCCGAGCCCCGACTGGCTGCGCGCGCGGCTGAAGGCGATTGGCTTGCGCCCCATCAACGCGTTGGTCGATATCACCAATTACATTTCCTACGACCGCGTCCGCCCGCTCCATGTCTATGACGCCGACAAGCTCTCTGGTGCCATCCGTGCGCGATTGGGCAAGACGGGCGAGTCGTTCGCAGCCCTTGACGGCAAGACCTACGCGGTCGACGGCGACATGTGCGTGATTGCCGACGACCGTGCCGTGCTTGGCCTGGGCGGAGTGATGGGCGGCATGGACACGGGCGTCACCGAATCCACCACCAATGTCTTCATCGAGTCGGCCTATTTCGACCCCAAGCGCACGGCGCGCACCGGGCGGAATCTCGGGATCCAGTCTGACGCCCGCTATCGCTTCGAACGTGGCGTCGACCCCGATTTCGTAGTGCCGGGGCTCGAGCTTGCGACGGACCTTGTCCTTCAGCTTTGCGGCGGCGAGCCGAGCAAGGTGACCATCGCCGGCAAGCCGGCGAAGGCGAACCGGCCGTTCAAATTCGATGTCGGGCTGGTCAAGCGCTTGAGCGGGCTTGAGCTCGGGCACGGCGAGATCAAGCACCTGCTTGAGTCGCTAGGCGTCGAGCTCGAGGGCAAGGGGAAGGTGCTCAAGGCCTCACCCCCCTCCTGGCGGCCGGACATCACCGGCCCGGCCGATCTGGTCGAGGAGGTGGTGCGGCTCGTGGGCGTGGACAACGTGCCGGCAACGCCGTTGACGCGGACCGCGGGCGTCGCGCGTCCCGTGCTGACCGAGGCGCAGAAGCGGCAGCGACTGACGCGGCGCCTGCTCGCCTCACGCGGCTTCGTCGAGGCCGTCACCTGGTCGTTCATCCCGCCCGTCGAGGCGAAACTTTTTGGCGGCGGCGCGCCCGAGCTGACCTTAAGCAACCCGATCTCGACCGAGCTCGCGCAGATGCGGCCGAGCCTACTCCCGGGCCTCATCACCGCCGCGCAACGGAACCGCGACAGAGGCTTTGCCGACGGCGCACTGTTCGAGCTTGGCCAGGCCTATCGGGGCGCCAAACCCGAGGATCAGTTCACCGCCGCGTCCGGGGTCCGTTTTGGGCACTCGGCAATGGACGGCTCGGGGCGCCACTGGTCGGGCGAGGCGCCGCCGGCCTGCCTGTTCGTCGTAAAGGAGGATGCGGTCGCTGCGCTCGGCGCGCTTGGGATCGACCAGGCCAACCTCACCGTGACGCGCGAGGCGCCGTCTTGGTTTCATCCCGGCCGCTCGGGCGCGCTCAAGCTCGGACCGAAAACCGTGCTCGGCGTCTTCGGCGAGCTGCATCCCGACCTTCTGGCAACGCTCGGCGTCGATGCGCCGATTGCAGCCTTCGAGCTTTATCTCGACGCTGTTCCCACGGCGAAGCGCAAGGGCGC
>JAENXG010000239.1 GCA_016649675.1 Methyloceanibacter sp. | reverse complement strand
GGCTCGCAACTTCGGAAGGGACCCATGACATCCACGTCCAAGACATGCACCGTCGCCTTGCTCGTCCTCGCCGCAGGCTTCCTTTCCATCAGAACGGCCCCTGCGCTGGCAGACGACCAGCCGCAAAAGCGCACCATCTCGATCTCGGGCAAGGGCAGCGTGAAGGCCGCCCCCGACATGGTCAATGTCAGCGCCGGCGTCGAGAGCCAGGCGCCGACCGCCAAGGAGGCGCTGGTCAAGAACACGGCCGCCATGACCAAGGTGGTGGAGGCGCTCAAGAGCGAAGGCATCGACCCCAAGGACATCCAGACCACAAATTTCTCGGTGAGCCCCCGCTATGAGGATCACGACGACGGAAGGCCCCGGCGCATCATCGGCTACAGCGTCTTCAATTCGGTCTATGTCGCCACCCACGACATCGGCAAGCTGGGCGCCATCCTGGACCAGCTCGTGTCGGTCGGCGCGAACTCGATCGGCAGCGTCTCCTTTGGCATCGCCAAGCCGGAGGAGCTGGAGAACGAGGCGCGCAAACTCGCCATGGAAGATGCCATCGCCAAGGCTAAGCTCTATGCGGCAGCCGCCGGCGCCGAACTCGGGCCGGTGATGACCATCGCTGAGCAAGGCGACTACGTGTCGCGCTATGCGTCCGCCCCGCCGATGATGGAAGCGAGCGCGAAAGCGGTTCCCATCGAGCCGGGCACCGAGAAGCTCGATATCGAGGTGCAGGTCACCTGGGAGCTCAAATAAGCGTGCTAAGCGTGCCCGAGACCCCGGCGTTATTCCTGATCCAGGTCAAGGCGAACCCCCCGCCCTTTTCGGTAGTGTACTGCCATGACAGCTCCTAATACTAAGCACGCCGGTAACATCGACCACCACGCGCGCGACCGCGCCATCATGGTGGAGCGGCATCTTGCTGCCCGCGGCGTCGAAGATGCGCGTGTGCTTGCCGCCATGGGCAAGGTCCCGCGCGAGGCCTTCGTTTCAGGGCCGCTCACGGAATTCGCCTATGAGGATTCGGCGCTCCCCATCGAGGCCGGCCAGACGATCTCCCAGCCCTATATCGTCGCCCGCATGATCGAGCTTGCGGAAATAGAGCCTGGCGACCGCGTGCTCGAAGTGGGCGCCGGCTCGGGCTATGCCGCAGCGGTGATGAGCCGCATCGCGAGCAAGGTCTACGCCATCGAGCGCCACGAGGAGCTCGCGACCCAGGCCCGCGCGCGGCTTGAGCGTCAGGGCTACGATAATATTGAGATCATCTCCGGCGACGGCACCAAAGGGCTGCAAGGTGAGGCTCCGTTCGACGCCATCATCGTGTCGGCTGGCGGCCCGCGGGTCCCAGAGCCGCTGAAGCGGCAGCTTGCGATCGGCGGACGATTGGTGATTCCGGTCGGCCGCGACGTCCACCAGACGCTCCTCCTCGTCCGCCGCGTAAGCGAGGACAATTTCGAGGAGGAGGACCACGGCGGCGTCACCTTCGTGCCGCTGATCGGGGAAGAAGGATGGGTCGAGCCGGGCCAAGCGAAGAAAACCGCGATCGATGCGCAAAGCTCGGGCTTTGCCGAGGGATTGCTGATACCGGCGCAACGCGCCAAGGCGATCCGCACGAGGGTGAGCCGTCTCATCGCCGAAGCGGCCGAACCGTTCGGCGATCTCGATGAGCTGGCCACGCTTGCCGAGCGCTTCGCGCAATCGCGTGTGGTGCTGCTCGGAGAGGCGACGCACGGGACGGCGGAGTTCTACAACGCCCGCGCGGCGATCACCGAGAGGCTCATCACCCATCACGGTTTCAACATCGTGGCGGTCGAGGCCGATTGGCCCGATGTCGCAGTCTATGATGCCTATGTGCGCGGTCTGCCGCGGCCGAACGTGCCGAAATCCACATTCACGCGCTTCCCCACCTGGATGTGGCGGAACGGCGAGGTTGCGGGCTTCTTAAACCGGCTCAAGCTCATCAACGAGAAGATCGGCGATCCCGACCGCAAGGCAGGCTTCTACGGGCTCGACGTCTACAGCCTCGGCGCCTCCATGGAAGCCGTGCTCCTCTATCTCGACAAGGTCGATCCAAAGGCCGCGCAGATCGCACGCGAGCGTTATGGTTGCCTTGCTCCTTGGCGCGCCGACCCGGTCCGTTACGGACGCATGGCGCTCTCGCGCGGCTATGCCCTGTGCGAGACGCCGGTCGCCGAGACGCTGCTCGATCTCCTCAGGAAGCGGCTCGACTATCTGATCAAGGACGGCGAAGCGTTCTTCGCCGCCGAGCAGAATGCGCGCATCGTAGCGGCGGCCGAGGAATATTACCGGGTCATGTATTACGGCGACGCCGTGTCGTGGAATTTGCGCGACCAGCATATGTTCGACACGCTGGAGCGCCTGCTCGTCCATCGCGGACCCAATGCCAAGGCAGTCGTCTGGGCGCACAACTCCCATATCGGCGATGCCGAGTTCACCGAGATGGGGCAGGTCAGGGGCGAGCATAATATCGGGCAACTGGCGCGCGCCCGCTTCGGCGAGGATGCGGCGCTGATCGGCTTCGGCACGGACCGCGGCACGGTCGCTGCGGCCTCGGACTGGGACGGGCCCATGGAGATCAAGCGCGTGCGCCCGGCCAGAGACGATTCCTATGAGGGCCGCTCGCGCGAAGCGAACATCCCGGCCTTCTTCCTCGAGACCGGCCCCGGACAGAAAGAGGACGTCCGCGCCGAGCTTGCCGAGCCACTGCTCGAGCGCGCCATCGGCGTGATCTACCGGCCTGAGACCGAGCTCCTCTCGCATTATTTCCAAGCCGAGCTGTCGCGGCAATTCGACGCTTGGATCTGGTTCAGCGAGACTGCGGCCGTGGCAGCCAAGCCTGCGGCTCACGCCGAAGGTCCCGACGACACCTATCCCTTCGGGCTTTAACCGCTTCCCCCTACCGCGTTCATATCCTTGCCGTTTTGTAACGATTCACGCGCCGCCCACCGTGCTAAGAGCGGCAGGCTGAGGGAAAGCAGACAAAGCCATGGGCACGCGTTGGCTGACGATACTTCTCGTCGCCGGTTTGGCGGGCGGAGCGGGCTATTTCTATTGGCAGCATCGCTCGACCGCGAAGCTCGACGTTCAAACCGTTGCCGCCACGCGCGGCGACGTGCGACGCGCCGTCTCCAGCACTGGCGCGGTCAACGCGCTCGTCACCGTGGAGGTGGGCACGCAGCTCTCGGGCAAGATCGGCGAGCTCAATGTTGATTTCAGCTCA
Organism: Methyloceanibacter sp.; assembly: GCA_016649675.1. Classification (GTDB taxonomy): domain Bacteria; phylum Pseudomonadota; class Alphaproteobacteria; order Rhizobiales; family Methyloligellaceae; genus Methyloceanibacter. Next base: position 958 of record JAENXG010000239.1, on the reverse strand, counting down.
CCGGTCAAGAAGGGCCAAGTCCTCGCCCGCATTGAATCCTCCACCTTTGAATCCGCGGTGCGCGAGCAGGAGGCGGGCGTCGCTATTGCCGAGGCCAATATCGCCCTGCAGCAAGCGGGCGTGGAGCGGGCCGCCGCCAATCTGCACAAGGCCGAGCTCGATCTGTCCCGTGCGCAGCAACTCGTCATCAAGGGCGCCGCCTCCCAGTCCACTGTCGACGCCGCGCTCGCCGCCCAGCTGAGCGCCAAAGCCGATGTCGCCACCGCCGCCGCGCAAGTCGACAACGCCAAGGCGACGCTCGCTCAGCGCCACGCCACCCTGGACAGCGCCCGCATCGATCTCGATCGGACCTATATCCGCTCGCCCATCGACGGCGTCATTATCGACCGGGCGGTGGAGACCGGACAAACTGTGGCGGCGAGCATGACGGCGCCGAAGCTCTTCACCATCGCCGAGGATTTGGCGCATGTGCAGATCCTCGCCCAGGTGGATGAGGCCGATATCGGGCAAGTGACGAGCGACAACGCCGTCAGCTTTACCGTCGATGCCTATCCCGACGTGACCTTCGTGGGAAAGGTCAGACAGATCAGGCTCGCGCCCATGTCTCTGCAGAACGTGGTCACCTACACTGTGGTGATCGACGCCGAGAACCCTATGGGGCGGCTGTTGCCCGGCATGACCGCCAATGTCGAGATCATCACCGGCGAGCACAAGCAGGTCGTGGTGGTACCGAACGAGGCGCTCCGCTTCCAGCCGCGTGGGCCGGCCCAGGCCGCGATCGTGCAAGACGGCATGTCGACCGGCGTTAGCCAGCTCGGCGACCGCGGCGGCCGCATGCTGGAGCGGCTCAAGACCCAGCTTGAGCTGAGCGACGACGAGTTGGGGAAGATCCGCACCGCGCTAGACGCCGAGTTTGCCGCCATCAAGAATGCCGGACCTCCAGGTTCGGCGCCCGCCG
>JAENXG010000269.1 GCA_016649675.1 Methyloceanibacter sp. | reverse complement strand
GTAGCACCACTTTCGATCCTGTTCCTGCGCCATACCAAGATGGCAAAATTCGGCGATGCCGCACTGGTTGCCGAGCATGGCAGCTGGAACCGATCGCAGAAGATTGGTTATCAGGTGGTGGTGCTCCATTGGTGGGAGGGTCAGATTACAGAAGAACCATTTCTTACGGGGTTTCTTACAGCGGGAGGCGACGTGTTAGGCCGCCCGGTCGACATTATCGAATCACCAGACGACACGATTTTCATCTCTGACGACTATAACGGCGTGATCTGGCGTGTAGCGCCGTCGCCCAGCAGTTCCCATGAGAACTAGTGGATTGACTCTAACGCCTGCTTCCCGCGTTCGATAGCGGCAAGGACGCGTGATGGGTCGGCTTTCCAGACGAAGGGCTTCGGATTCTCGTTGTGCTCTGCGAGGTAGCGATTGATGGCGGCCTGAAGGTCGGTAATCGATCGGAAGACGCCGCGTTTCAGCCTGCGCTTCGTGAGCGTGGCGAAGAAGCTTTCGACCGCGTTGATCCACGAGCACGAGGTCGGCGTGAAGTGGAAGGTGAAGCGTGGATGCCGACCAAGCCATTGCATGACCTTCGGGTGCTTGTGGGCGCCGTAATTGTCGAGGATCACGTGGACGACCTTACCGGCCGGGACATCCGCCTCGATAGCGTTGAGGAAGCGGATGAACTCCTGGTGGCGGTGGCGCTGCATGCAGCGGTGGATGACCTTGCCTTCGAGCACGTCGAGGGCGGCGAAGAGCGTCGTCGTGCCGTGGCGTTTGTAATCGTGGGTCATCGTGCCGGCGCGGCCTTGTTTCATCGGCAGGCCGGGTTGAGTGCGGTCGAGCGCCTGGATCTGGCTCTTCTCGTCCATCGACAGCACGACGGCATGCGCCGGCGGATCGACATAGAGCCCGACGACATCGGTGAACTTTTCGAAGAAGCGCGGGTCCTTCGAGAGTTTGAACGTCTGCACACGGTGCGGCGCGAGTCCGTGCGCCGCCCAGATGCGCTGGACCGAGCGCAGGCTCACGCCAGCTGCCTTCGCCATGCCTCGACCCGTCCAGTGGGTCCTCTCGCCGGGCGGCGGCGCCAACGTGAGATCGACGACGCGCTTGACCGTCTCGGCCGGCAGCGGCGATTTGCCAGGCGGCCGCGTCTTATCGCGCAAGAGCCCGTCCACGCCTTCCTGCATGAAGCGCTCTTGCCAGCGCCAGACCACCGGCTTCGAAAGGCCGGAGCGGCGAATGATCTCCAGCGTTCCGCAGCCCTCGGCGGTGGCCAGGATCACCCGAGCGCGCGCAGCATGCTTCTGAGGTGTGTTGCGATCCCCGACGATCAACTCCAGGCGGCTGCGATCCTCGGACGTGACTTCGACGATGATGCCTGCTCTCATATCGAGAGCTTGAACCAAACCACCGCATTCGGGAATCCTCTGAATGCGTCACTCCACTAGTTGCCGCGACACCAAACCATGCATTTGAACCTATTACCGACATGGACCCTGAAGGGCGGCGCGGCTTCCATCTTTTCACAACGGGACTGTAGGATAGCAGCATGCGGGCCAAGCCTTTTGCGATTGCTGTGCTTGTTTTGCCGCTGGTCATGCCATCTCTCCCGGCCGGCGCAGCTGAAGTGAAGTATTATCCCGTGCAGCCAGGAGACCATCCACATGACGTGGCGCCCGCTCCCGATGGCACGGTCTGGTACACTGCTCAGCGGAGCGGCGTGCTCGGTCGCCTCGATCCCAAGACGGGTGGCGTTGAGCGTATTCCGCTTGGGGAGGGCTCGGCACCGCATGGTGTGATCATCGGTCCGGACGGCGCGCCTTGGATTACCGATGGCGGTCAAAATGCCATCCTCCGCGTCGATCCCGTAAGCAAAGAGGTAAAGGCGTGGCCGCTGCCCGATTCCCGCGCCGGCGCCAATCTCAATACTGCTGCCTTCGACGGTAAGGGTCGCATCTGGTTCACCGGACAAACCGGCATTTATGGCCGGCTTGATCCTGCGACCGGAAAGATGGATGTGTGGGATGCCCCCAAGGGCGTCGGTCCTTACGGCATCACCGCCACGCCTTCTGGCGACATTTATTACGTGTCGCTTGCCGGCAGCTTTCTCGGCAAGCCGAACTTGGAGACCGGCGAGACGACGGTGATCGAGCCGAAGACGAAAGACGCTGGTACGCGACGCGTCTGGTCGGATTCCAAGGGGCGCCTTTGGGTCAGCGAGTGGAGCGTCGGAAATCTCAGCGTCTACGATCCAGCCTCGAAAGGCTGGACTGTCCACAAGCTCCCCGGCGATCAGCCGCATGCTTACGCCGTTTATGTCGACGACACGGCAAAGGTATGGGTGTCCGATTTCACAGCAAACGCAATTCTCAGCTTCGATCCCAAGAATGAGGCGTTTGAGAGTTTCCCGAGCGACAAGCCTGACGCCGCAGTGCGTGAGCTTAATGGGCGTGCAGGCGAAGTCTGGGGTGCTGAGTCTGGCGCGGATCGTCTGGTTGCGATCCGCACGGCTAGATTAAGCAACGAGTAGAACCAAGCCACACGGCCATGAAGCCGAGTGGTGGCTCCCTCGCGCCGCCCGCAACTCGATACAGTTTCGAGCTTTGATCGCGAAATCGGGCTCCGGAGAGAATTTTCCGCCCAAGGTGCTATCTGCCTGTCATTCACCTGTCTCAGCGGCGCAGTTGTCTGAACCGCGCCGCCCTTTGACTCTGCAATCAAACGCTAAAGTGCGCTGCCGTGGAAGCTAGTAGAGAGACGCACCACATGAATGGTGCAGAAGCATTAATCGCATCAGTTCTCCTCCCTCGCGCTAACGGCGCGCGCCGGCTGGCGACTATCCTGGGCGTCCAGTCCGTGCAGCTTCGATTTAATGCGGCGCCGGCGCGTGGACTTGGCCCTAGCTGCACCGCAAACGCTGTCGTGCAGATGGGCCGGCTCATTGCTCAACGAGGCCTGGACCGCCAATCCATCGAGACTGGTGCCAAACAGGGACTTCCAGAAATAGCGCTTGAAGCCATTTTCGAGCAGGTCAGTGGCGCGGTCTGTGCGAGCGGCAACCGACTGCTCGCCGAGCACGACGGCGACGAGCTTGCGCCCGTCGCGCGTCGCGCTCACCACGATATTAAAGCCGGAATCGCAGATGAAGCCGGTCTTCATTCCATCCGCGCCGGGGAAGCTGACCAGCATCCTGTTATGCGTGCGCATGACCTGTTTGCCTACCTGGACCTGCTCGGTGCTGAAGAGGTCGGCGTGATCGGGAAACTCCACGATGAGGGCACGGGCGAGCTTGGCGAGATCGCGCGCGGTCGTAACCTGGCCCGCCTCGGGCAGGCCGTTCACGTTGACATAATGCGTGTGCGTCATGCCGAGATGCTGCGCAGTCTCGTTCATCCGCGCGACGAAGGCCTCCTGACTGCCGGCCACCCCCTCGGCGATCATGACGGCGACGTCGTTGGCCGACTCGACGATGAGAACCTTGAGCGCAACGTTGAGCGTGATCGACTCGCCCTCTTTCAGCCAGAGCTTGCTTGGGGCCTGCTCCGTCGCCGCCTTGGAGCAGATAAGTTTGGTGTCGGGCGTGACGGTGCCGGCCTTAAGTGCCTCGAAGGCGACGTAGGCCGTCATCAGCTTGGTGAGCGAGGCGGGGAACCAGAGAGCGTCGGGATCTTCGGCGTAGAATATGGTGCCGTTATCGGGCTGAAAGACGAGGGCTGGACTGGCGAAGGCCCCGCTGGAAGC
>JAENXG010000402.1 GCA_016649675.1 Methyloceanibacter sp. | reverse complement strand
TTTGATTGTCGCGGAGCGACAATCAGGATGAGCCTTTGATTGTCGCGCGGGTTGGCGGACGTCCCGCTCCGCGCGCTTTATCGACAGCCGCTTTTCGCCGATAGCTGTCGACATTCATTTCGAGGATCGTGGCGTGGTGAACGAGACGGTCGATCGCCGCCAGGGTCATGGCTTGATCCGGGAAGATTTTGCCCCATTCAGCGAATGGCTGATTGGCGGTGATGAGCATTGATCGCCGTTCGTAGCGGGCGCTGATCAGCTCGAACAGAACGCTGGTCTCTGCTTGATCCTTGGTGACATAGGCGAGATCGTCGAGAATCAGCAGATGATATTTGTCGAGTTTGGCGATCGCCGCTTCGAGCGCGAGATCGCGGCGCGCGATCTGGAGTTTTTGCACGAGATCTGTGGTTCTGGTGAACAATACGCGCCAGCCCTTTTCGATCAGGGCCATGCCGAGCGCTGCAGCCAGATGTGATTTACCGCCGCCAGGCGGGCCAAAACACAAGAGATTGGCGCCCTTTTCGAGCCAGGCGTCACCGGCAGCGAGCGCCTGCACCTGCGCCTTTGAGACCATCGGCACGGCATCGAAGTCGAACGCATCGAGGGTCTTTCCCGGCGGCAGCCGGGCTTCTTCCAGGTGACGTTCGAAGCGGCGCCGGCTTCGCTCCACCATCTCCTGTTCGGCGAGGGCGGCCAGGAAGCGTGCGGCGGGCCAGCTTTCCTTGTCGGCGGTCTCCGCCAGGGCGGCCCAGATCAGCTTGATGCCGGGCAGGCGCAGCTCGCTGAGCAGCAGCTCGACACGGGCGGCGTCGATCTTGACGGTCGCGTTCATGCGGCTTCTCCCACGGTCGCGGCGATCTGGTCGTAGATGGCGAGCGAGGGCAGCGTGACGATGACGACCGGTGGTGCCATGCCCTTCGGGCGGAAGAGTTCGATCAGCGCCTTGAGATCCGGCAGGACGCCATCGTCGAGAGTGGCTTGCAGCACAGCACCGAGTTCTGCCTCGCAGGCACGTTCGTGTGCGAGCGCCAGAAGCCCGACCATGGCGCGGCAGGCTGGTCTTTCGCCGATTCCGGCGAGCAATGCGTCGAACGCAAGGGAGTAGACGCGGCGGGGGAAGAGCTGCTCGCGATAGACCAGATTAAGCAGCGCCATCGGTTTGCGGCGCAGGGAGTGGATGACATGACGATAGTCGATGACATGGCCATGTTTGCCGTTTGGCTGCGCTCGCCCGCGCCGCAGGGTGACGATGTGCGTGGCTCCCTGGAAGCATTCGAGCCGGTCATCATAAAGACGCACGCGCAGTCGGTGACCGATCAGTCGGGATGGGACCGAGTAAAACACCTTGCGTAAGGTGAAGGCGCTGGATGTCGTGACGTCGACGTTGACCTCCTCATAATCGGCGGTCTTGCGGACCGGCAGTTTCTTCAGCGCCATCCGCTCCTGGTCGATGCGCTTGGTATTGCGCGCGTTGCCGCGGCCAACGATCTCGTCGACAAAGCCCCGCCAGGCCGGAAGATCGTCGAAGTCGCGCGAGGCACGCAGCAACAGGGCGTCGGCGAGCGCTCTTTTGAGATGGCCATGCGCGCTTTCGATCGAGCCGTTCTCATGCGACACGCCGGCGTTGTTGCGGGTCGGCGTCATGCCGTAATGGCCGCAGAACGCCTCGTAGCGTGTCGTCAAATCCTCTTTGGCGTCGGCGCCGAGATTGCGGAACGCGGCCGAGAGGCTGTCGCTTCGGTGCTGCTCGGGAACCCCGCCCAGCGACCACAGAGCGTTCTGCAACCCTTCCGCAAGTGCCACGAAACTCTCGCCGCCGAGCACGACATGGGCGTGTTCGAAGCCGGAAAAGGGCAGACGGAAGTGATAGAGCCGGCAGTCGAGCAACTGGCCGGCGATGGTGACGCCAAGATCGGCCACTTCGGTGAAGTCCGACAATCCCATGCGGCCCGGCGGATGCTCCTGGCGGAAAATCACCTCCCGATCCGGGCCATTCACCGCCCGCCAAGCCCGGATGCGCCGCTCAAGTGTCCGCCGCGTTCCGGAGCCCAGTTCCGGATGCCGGCGGCATAGTTCCTCGAAAATAGCGACTGGCCTCAGCCCGGGCGCTGCCTTCAGCATGGGGAGGACTTCGTTCTCCCAAACATCAACGAACGGATCAGCTCGGCGCCGTTCGCGCTGAGCCTTCTTTTCCGCGGGAAGTCGGAGGTCTTTTTCAAACCGGTAGGCGGTTGCCGTGCTGAATCCGGCCTTCGCCCCGGCGATAGCCGGCGAATGGTTGCGACGGAAGTTCATGAATAGCCTCATCTGACGATCGGTGACATGTCGGCCGGCCAAGGAATCGGTCCTCTCGAAAGAGAAAGTCGATCCTTTATCCAGCCGCCGTTACCGCCAGACGCGGCCCTTCGGGCGCACGCCGCCGCTGCTGGGGCTCCTCCAGTCGGGCTTCGCCCTCCCTTCGTCACCCAAGCAGCGGCGCATTCTCATCC
>JAENXG010000266.1 GCA_016649675.1 Methyloceanibacter sp. | reverse complement strand
GCGAGCACGTCGGGGTGCTCCTGGAACAGCCGCAAATTCTCGAGAAGCAGATCGCCGAAATCGGCGGCGTTCAGCTCCTTGAGGCGCTTCTGATACAGCGCGTAGAGGTCGCGCGCTTTGCCATTGGCGAAGGCGAAGCTCTCGCCCTCCGGCACGCGTTTGGGGACCAGCCCGCGATTCTTCCAGCCATCGATCATGGCGGCGAGCAGCCGCGCCGGCCAGCGCTTCTCGTCGATGTTCTCCGCCTCAAGCAGCTGCTTGAGCAGCCTGATCTGATCGTCGGTGTCGAGCACGGTGAAAGAGGGCTTCAAGTCCACGAGCTCGGCATGGCGGCGCATGATCTTGACGCCGATGGCGTGGAAGGTGCCGAGCCAGGGCATGCCCTCGACCACGCCGCCGATCAGTTGGCCGACGCGGGCCTTCATCTCCCGCGCCGCCTTGTTGGTGAAGGTGACGGCGAGGATCCCGCTCGGGCGCGCCCGACCCAAGCTCAAAATATGGCCAATGCGGGTAGTGAGGACGCGCGTCTTGCCGGTACCGGCGCCGGCCAGCACCAGAAGCGGCCCGTCGAGCGTCTCGACCGCCTCGCGCTGCTCGGGGTTGAGTGCATCGAGATAGTGGCCCGAGCGCCTCCGCATGGCGCGCTCCGAGGTGGAAAGCTGCTCGTCCTCGGGAGGGGGCAGGGCGGCTTCCGCAGCGGAGGAGCGAATCTTTGTCATCGAACTCAAAGCTATACCATCGGCGATGGCTGGCGAACAAAAGAGGAAGGCGCTCGCGTTCTGGTGCGGGCGTTCAGGCCGCTGGGCTTTGCAACAATCCTGTCATATGACAGCCTGAGATCCCGCGGCGCCTGAGGCGCAGCTAAGACCCGCTCAAGCCGGTTGCAACCCTGGGAGTGCGCTTCCCTCTTGGCCGAGACCCCGCTCGAGCACGCATCCATGAGTGCCGAAACCGCCGCCACGGCCCTTGAGCCTGGGCCGCAACAGCGTGAGCGGCCTAGGGGCTTCACCCGCGAATGGGGGGCGCTGCTGTTTGCGGTGGTGAGCTTCGTCATCGCGCAGATCGTTGTCGTCTCGCTGCATTATCGGGCGACGCGGCTGGAGCACCAGAGCCAGGAGATACAACTCGCCTGCGGCCTCTATCGCGAGTTCTATCTCGAGGAGAAGCCTTATCTGCAAATCGCCAACGCCATCGAGTCCTGTAAGACGCTCTACAAGGGCGACGGCGGGAGTTTCGGCCACATGCAGATCAATGAATATCTGGGCTTCTTTTCCGATCTCGGCCTGTTCATGCAGCGCGGCGCGCTCAGCGAGGAGATGATCGGCCATTTTTTTGGCGCGTTTATCATAGAGGCGTATGAATACCGTGAGATTCAAAGCTATATCGAACGCACTCGGAAGAATTTCCACCAGCCGGAGGCCTTCGCCGAATTTGAAGGCATCGCTCAGGCCATTGCGCACGACGCGCCGCTTGTCGAGTTCGCCAAGATCATGTGCGCCACAGAGCCGCAAGGAAGTTCAGGACCATGAGACTGATTATCGGGGCCGCCTTGACGGCGCTTCTTGCGGTGAGCGGCCCGAGCCTGCTCATCGCCGCAGATCAGCCTGAGGCTGGAAGCACACCCACGATCGGTGCTGCCTCGGGGGCGGGGGACGGCGATCCCGCCAAGACGAGCCCTGGGGGAGAGACGAGCCCCGCGGGAGAGACGGCAAATCCAGGTTCTTCGCAAGACCCCGCCAAGGCCGGCACGGGAACCGCGACGATGAACGTCAACCGGCACCGGCCGGGCGCCTGCCCCGAGGGGCCGCCCTGCAAGGAGGGCGACTGATCGGCACGCGTCAGCGTCTTGCTGTCACGCCAGGGGATTGTTCCCGGTTTGAATCTGACAAAAAACCGCAGGAAAAGTTTGTTATAGCGGTTGCGGGTGCGCGAGGGCGCTGCCAAAAAGGGAAACTTCACCTCCACGTCCAGTTGGGAGACCGGAATATGCTTCGAGTTTTGAGGATGGGTGTCGCTGTGCTTGGTGTTGCCATATTTGCTCTCTGCGGACTTCGGCCCGCCGAGGCCGCGTGCCGGTTGGTTACGGCCACCCACAGCGCCGACTCCAAGGCCGCAGCCGCCCAGAGTTCGCGAGCGCTCGCCGTCCAGAGTGCCTATGACCTGAAGAACGCCAGGCGTTGGAGTCACGTCACTATGAGCGCACGGAAAGTGAAGGGCGACCCGTTCTGGAAAGCCGTTCGTCCCGATGGCGTCCCCGCCGATGCGCAGCTCAAGCCTGACCTCGTCAGCGCGCGTTTCTACACGACCTGTTTTACCGGCGTTGTCGTTCCTTACGTCTGCACGACGGGCTCCGCCGTCTGCGGCTATTAGCTGGCGGGACGTCTTGCCCCTGTCGGCCGCCGGGGGAGAAGAACGATGCTTCAAGCCTTGAGGTTGGGCGTCGCTGGATTTGGCGTTGCAGGGCTCGGCCTGTGCGGCCTTGGATCAGCGCAAGCCGCTTGCCAATTGGTGACGGCCACGGCCAGCGAGGCTTCCCCGGCTGGCGCCGCCCACAGCTCACAGGCGCTTGTCCTGCAGAGCGCCTATGAGCTGAAGCGCGCCAAGAGGTGGGCCTACGTGACCTTGTACGCCCACAAGGTGAAGGGTGATCCCTTCTGGAAGGCGGTTCGGCCCAACGGTGTCCCCTCTGACGCGCAGCTCAAGCCCGACATCGTCACCTCGCGTTTCTATACGACGTGCTTCACCGGCGTGGTCGTGCCGTATGTCTGCACCACTGGGACGGCCGCCTGCGGCCAATAGTCATCGGGCCTACCCTCTCGCTCAGGGTTTGATGCCTCATCCTTGCCACATGGCTTGGTAAGGTCATTTTCAAAGCTTATGTGCTTCGATGAGGATCGACCGGTTGAAGGATAACGTTGTGTTTCCGCAATACACTATGCCCGAGCGCGTGGCGGACGGGTGCATCCACGTCATCGGCGTGACCGCAAGTCTCGTCGCGCTCACCGTGCTCCTCGTTGTTGGCGTGGAGACGCAAGCCACGCTGTGGATCGTGAGCCTTGCGATCTATGGCCTCGCGCTCGTTGCCATGTTCAGCTGCTCGGCTGCCTATAATCTCGTGGTCAGGCCGAAGCTGAAAGAGGTCATGCGCCGCCTCGACCACGCCGCGATCTTCCTCATGATCGCCGGCACCTACACCCCCTTCATCCTGATCAAGATGAACACGCCCTGGGGGCTGGGTCTGCTGGCCGTGGTCTGGACCATGGCGGCCATTGGCATTTCCATCAAGCTGTTCGCCCCCCGCTTCCTCGAGGGCCTGTTGACCGCGCTCTATCTGGTGCAAGGCTGGGCGGTGATCGCCGCCTGGGAGCCGTTGATGTCGGCGATGCCGGGTCGCGTGCTGACGCTGCTCGTAATTGGGGGCGTCCTCTACACCGTCGGCGTGGTGTTCCATCTCTGGGAGCGGCTGCCGTATCAGAACGCCATCTGGCACGGCTTCGTGCTGTCGGCGGCGAGCTGCCACTACGCGGCCGTGATCGTGGTCGCGAGCGTCTGACCTGCTGCACTGCGGGGCCAAAAGCGCCGCGCTTTTCGTAACCAACCGCCTATAGAATGTGCCCATGACCGTGGGTCTGGCAGAGGCGCGGGAACGCTCCACGGCGGAGGGCAAGAAGACCCTCTTCGCCGATTTGGCCGCGCGCTTCGGCGACCGGTTCTCGCTGAGCCAGTCGCTTCGGGAGCAGCACGCGAACACGCTCACCTGGCTCAAGACCGAGCCTCCCGACGCCGTGCTTTTCGCCGAG
>JAENXG010000029.1 GCA_016649675.1 Methyloceanibacter sp. | reverse complement strand
GGCCTCTTCCCGATTGACGCCGGCAAACGTGCGTGGCGTGGGCACCCCGGCGCGCTCGAGGAAGAAGGTGGTCGTCGACTTGTCGACGCAGCGCTCAATGGCGCGGGCGTCGTTCCACACCGTCACGCCGAGCTCCCGCAGCGCATGCAGCACGCCGAGATAGAGAGTGACCTCCTCGAAGCTGCCCCCTGGAACGAAGCGTACGAACGCCCCCTCAGGCAAGCGGTCGCCAAGTCCCGGGATGGCAAGTCCGGTCGCCGTGTCGCTGGAGAAGCCGCAAGCGTTGAGCGGCGCGAGCAGGGGGGTAAGCCCCCGCCGCTTGAAGGCTCTGAGCAGGGTGCGCCCGTGCCAGTCGCGCCCGTCGCCGAACATCACGATGGTGGCGTCGTCGGGGCTCTCAGGGCGCATGGTCGTCAGGAGAAGGAGCGCGAGAGGATGGCGGTGTCGATGCGCCCGCCCTCGAAGCTCTCCCCGGTCTTGAGCGAGGTCACGGTCACCATGGCCGGGCTGAACAGCATGCGGTCGATCTGATAGAAATCGCCCTTCACCGCGGCGAAGATGTCGGCGAAGGGCTTGCCGTAGTCCTTCGACTTGAGGCTCGGCAGATTCTCCGCCAAGGCCTTCGCTTCCTTTGCTCCACCGCTGACAAAGAGGAGCGCGCGGCCGCCATAGATAATGGCGTCGTTGGTGCGCCCCATGGCGGCGATGAAATCCGGCGCGGGCGGCGGCAACGGCGCGGTGGCGATGCCGTCGATGATGTGATTCAGCGGGAAGTGCAGCTCGTGTGCCTTGTGCAGCGCGACCTCGAGGCAGCGCGCGGCGATCTGCACGGTGCCTGCCAGGCTCGAGGTCGGCGCATAGATGAAGGTGAGGCGGTTAGGGGGCAGCTTGCACGCCTTGGCGACCTGCTCGACCAGCGCCGCCGGCGGCGCGCGGTCGGCTTCGAGCACGAGGGTGGCGCTGCTGGCTTTGTCGCGATAGCCGAGCTCTTCGAACAGCTTCTCGGAAGAGCCGATGGCCCTGGCCGGGCCTGAGCCGAGCACGTTGTATTTCTTGCCGTTGTCGTCGACCGACAGGCTCCAGCCCGCATATTGTGAGCCGAGACAGGCCAGCACCGGCTGGCTCGTATGCACGGTGACCACGAACGGCCATGAGCTTTCCGTATTGGTGACTTCGAGCGCCACGCGACCGAGCCCGCCGAGACAAATTTCTGCGATGCGACGGCCGGCTTCGAGGCCTCCTATGGCGCGGACGCCGCAATCAATGCGGCACTCGCCGAGCGTTCCCCGCGAGACCTCGACACGCAAAGCCTCGGCATCATCGATGAGAGCCTGGACGAGCGGCTCGACCTTGGCGTTGACGCTCGGCCAATCCATTTGCCGCGTTGGGCTCCCTTCGCCTTGTTTGTTCACCGTCATTCCCCCTGCTTAAACTCGTAAAACTGGCCAGCACTTTTCTGATGCACGCCTCGACCAGGCGCTTGGCGCGAGCTTTGGTCTCGGCGCGGGCCAGTACAGTGCATATCGGACGGTTTTTGTCGATCCATTCCGATGGCTTAGGCCGGTCGGCAGCCCAGTCGGGCCAAATCATCTCCGGAGGCACCCGAACGCCCTTGGGCGCATAGACGATCGCCGAGGCCATGGCCTCTTCGAACTTGAGGCTCGCGCGCGGAAGCTTGCCCTCGCCGACCGCGTCGAGATGGAGACGAAGCAGCGGCGTCGCGCCGGTGTCGAAAATGTCGAGAGTCGCGCCGGGGCGCGGGTTGATCTCGAGCAGAAGGGCGCGTCCTTCGCTCACCATGAAATCGGCGGAGGCGAGCCCCATGATCTTGAAGGCCTGGGCGACATGCTTGACGGCTGACGCCATCTGCCGCGCTGCTGCGATGGGTAACGCGGCCGGGCGCACCGCGCCGCCATAGCGCCAGAGGCTCCGCTTGGAAGGCGCCGTCCATTGCTCGCTGAAACCGAGGACTCGCGCGCCGCTGCCGTCGGCGACGAAGAGCGCCGACACGGCGCGTCCCTCGACCCGTTGCTGATAATAGACGTCGCGTCCGTACAGTCCGATCCCGCTCTGGACGATATGGCTGCCGCCGGCGCCGCCCCTTCGCTTGGCGAGCCAGCCTGCTCCTCGTGCTGGGCGTTCGGTCGCCGTCAAGGGATGCGCGATGCCGAGACGATCGAGCCCGGCGAAGAAGCTCTCCGGCGCCTTGAGACGCTCGACCGTTGCCGCATCGTTGCCCAGCAGCGGCCAGCGCTCGGCGATGCGCGTCAAGAGATGCGGGCGGTCCTCGAAGCCTGAGCCGTAGACGAGCCCGAGAATGGGCGACGGCGCCGCCTCAGCCAGCGCCTCGAGCGCTGTGCCGAGGCTCTGCCAGCGCATCCCGCGTCCGATGTCGCCCGTGAGCTTGCGGCAGGCATGCGCTGAAGCGGCCGTGTCGGTGTCGGCAAAGAAATCGGCGACCAGCGGCCGAAGTCCGGCACGGATCGCCGAGACGGCGAGCGCGCGACCCGAGACCGCCGCGATGAGCAGCGAGGGTCGTTCAGGAGGTGAGCTTTTGGGCAAGAGCGTAGGCATCCCGGAAATCGAGATAGAGCGGCCTTTCGGATTCGATCATTTGCCTGAACAGGCCCGCCTCGGTCCGGTATTTGACGTTGCCCACCGCGAGCGCACCGATGCCGACCACGCCGGTTCCCGGGATCGGCGTCGCATCGTCGTTCACGCCGACGCCCTCGACGCCTGACGGCGGCACGGCATTGACGTCGGAGACGACGCGCAGGTGCGTGGCCTGTTTGAGCTGGTCGAGGGTGAGCAGCCTTTTTCCTGCCGGGCCGGCGGCGAAGATCACGTCGGCCGCGCGCGCGAGCTCGCTCTTCTGCTCTTCGGTCGAGCCGTCGGCATAGGCGATATTGACCGAGAAGCGCGTATTCGCCTCGTCGGCGAGCTTGCGCACCCGGTCCGGCCCGTCATAGCCGATCAGCGTCGCCGAAGCGCCATCGATAGCGGCGATCACAGCCGAGGCGAAGCCGACCACGCCCGTGCCGCCGAACACGGCGATGCGTTTTCCCCTGAGCTCGGTCGAGAACTTGTCTCTGAGCGCCTTCTTGGCGCAGGCGACCATGGCGGCAGCGGTGGTAAACGATCCCGCGGGATCGGCGAACACCGAGACCTCGAAGGGCGGCACCATGGCGGACTTGGCGCGCTTCATCATGTCGAGCGCCTCGATCGCGCGCTTGCCGCCGATGAACACGCCGGTGCGTTTCACCCCCTCGGGACCGCGCGAGAAGATCGCGTCCTGCACGAGCCCGGTTACGTCCTCGGTGGTGACCGAGGTGTAGGGGATGGTGACGTCGAAGCCTGCGTCGAGGGCCATGTTCACGTCGAACGGGCTCATATGCTTGAGCGGCGTGAGCATGTGCAAAATGCGGAGATTCGCCATGACCGTTTTCGTCTCCCTGCCAGGGGTCGGCTCGCGTACGCCGCCGCTGATCGCGGTCTAGAGTCGCAAGCCTCCAATGCGCCGCTTTACCACAAGGCGGCAAAGCGGCTCAATTGCCGTGCCTTACGGGATTGCGTTTAAGTCGTCTCGATCCTCGCGCCTTCATTGCGCCCGCAGGCGAGCTCGAAACGAAGGCCGGCATGGTGAGCTTGCGCTTCGGCGAGCAGAGTCCCGCCCTCAGCCTCCGTGGCCGCGAAGGCAAAGCCGGTCGGCCCCCAGGAGCTCTGGCCCAGGCCGGTGACCCCCTGGCGGCGCAATCGATCGAGCGCCTCACTGACCGCCACGCTCTGACAGGGCCCGCCTTGCAGCGGCGCGAAATAGGCTCCCATGCACGCTTGCAGATAGCCGACCTGCTCGCAGAAGGTCTTGAAGTCGGCTTGGGCGAGAGCCGGGAGCGCGGCATGGGTGATCCGCCGGTACAGCTCCTCGGTCGCGGCTTCCGGAAAATCGGGCAGCGAGGTAAAGGCTGCCGCCTCGCTCTCCCCGGTTAGCCCCTTTGAGGCCGGGTCGAAGATCAGAAGCACGCGCCATTCGGGGGGGAAGGGGAGGCGGCTGACGAGGGGCGGCAGAGCGCCGTAACGAGGCCCCCCGTCGAGCACGGCGCCTCCGCTCGCGAAGGTGGCGATGCCGATGCCTGAGCGCGTGCCGCGCTGAAGACGCTGCGCGATCTCGTCTGGGGAGAGCGGCAAACCTTCAAGGGCGGCAAACGCCGAGCCGACCGCAAGCGCAAGCTGCGTGCCTGAGCCCAGCCCCGCGTGGGACGGGATGGCCTCCTCGATGTCGAGCGCATAGGCCGGAGCGACGCCGCAGCTCGCAGCGATGCTCTCGAGATAGTGCCGGGCGCGCTCCCGCTCCGGGCCGGTCACCTTGAGGGCGTGGGCCCGTTTGAGTGTGAGCCGCGTCAGCGGCCGGTCGAGCGAAAGCCCGAACGAGCCGAAGGGGCGCGGGCCTCTCCCGCTTGGGTCGAGAAACCCGAAATGCAGCCGCGCGGTTGTGGTTACGGCCGCTTGCAGCGTCGTCATGTGAGCTTTTCTCGCGCTTGGCGGCTGAGCCGGAAAGGCCTCCATTTGATCGGGTCGAAGCCTCTGCTATGCTCTCGTGGAAGGGGAGGCGGTCACTCTTTCAAAAGACCGAGGCGATGGCAACTTCCGAGCGCACTTACAGCGATGAAGAGGTCGAGGAGCGGCTCAAGAAGGAGCTGCCCCATTGGTATCTCGAGGACGGCTGGATCAGGCGAAAATTCAAGACCAATAGCTGGAAGGGCACGCTGATGGTGATTAACACCGTCGGCCACCTGGCAGAGGCCGCTTGGCATCATCCAGACATCACCGCCTCTTATGCGTGGGTCGAGGTGCGGCTGAAGAACCACGCTGCCAAGGGCATCACCGACAAGGACTTCGCGCTCGCCAAGAAGATCGAGGACGTCGTGCATTGGCAGCCCGGCAAGGAAGAGAGCGCGCTCGAAGGCACGCCCGCCGACGACATGCGCTTCGCCTATCTCAAATACGACAAGCCAAAGAGCTGATCGGCAGATCAGCGCGCCGCGGGCTGAGGGCTCGCGGTCAGCCGCGCTCTCAGCCCATTGAAACCCCTGCACTAATGGCCGCGGATCGACTGCTTCAGTTTCGATGGTAGCGGCTGCGGGTTCAACATGACCGTGTCGCCGCGAGACACAAACACCGACTTTTCCTTGGGCGGCAGCGGCTGAGGATTCAGCATGACGGCATCGAGGTTTTTGATGGACGCGGCAGAAGCCGTGAGCGGAACCAGCGACAGGCCGAGACCGAGAACCATTGAGCCTATGAGAGTGAAGCGCATCATTTGACGAACCCTCCGTTGCAATGCATCGCCAATTGCGACGATGGAGAGCTTAGGCGCGGCCCCCTGAACGGAGAGGGAATGAGCCGTACAGGCGCCGTTCATCTCTCCAGCCCTGCGGCGGGCCAGGAAATGGCTCCGTGGGCAGAGGATCGAAAGGATGAACCCATTCGCGCGCTTGCGCCTCTTGGGCCACCTGTTTAATGGTGCGCCGCTATGGCGCCGAAGCTAAAGGGGGAGGGGGTCGACGCGGCAAGCGCGCTTCTGCGTGCGGCGGAGCTGCTCGGCCGCGCGCGATTTCCCGTCATCGGCGGCCTTCTTACCGATATCGACGGCGCGGCAGCCGCCCTTGCCTTGGCCAAGAAGCTGCATGGCGTCATCGACCACGAAGCGGGGGAAGAGCTCGCGCGGGGCTCGCAGGTCATGCGCGAGAGGGGAGCCTGCCCCGCGAGCTTCGGTGAGACGCGCAATCGTGCCGATGTCATCGTCATGATCGGGAGTTTGCCGCTTAAGCGCGATCCCGGCCTCATCAAGGAGCTGTTTCCGGAAGCTGAGGGGCTGCCGCGTCCAGGCGACCAAGCGCGCGAGCTGATCGTGCTCGGAGACAGCCCGGTCAATGCCCCGTCTTATGTGAAGCTGACGCAGGTTGGGCAGGGTGGTGACGATCTTCCGACCCTGATCGCGAGGCTTGGCGCCGCAATTGCTGAACGCCCTATCGGCGGCAAAGCGTCCGGCGAGGGGCTCGCCCACGTCGCGGAGCGGCTGAGAGGCGCCGCGTTTGCCGTCTTCGTCTATTCCGCCGCCGATCTCGACGAGCCGGCGCTCTACACCATCCTCGACATGGTCCGTCATTTGAGCATCACCACGCGCGCCGCGACCTTGGCGCTTGCGGCCCCGGGCAATGGCGAGGGGGTGAATTTGTGCTCGACCTGGACCTGCGGGCTCCCGGTGCGGACGAGCTTCGCCGGTAGCGTGCCGGAGCACGATGCAAGAAGATTTGCCGCAAGCCGCCTGATCGAAAGTGGTGAGGCCGACGCGCTCCTGTGGATCGACGCGCTTGCTGAGCAGGGCGGCCAACATCCCGTAGGCGTGCCCACCATCGTGCTCACGTCGTCAGACAACGCGGACGACGAAGGCGCGGATATTCTGATCGCGGTCGCCTGCGCCGGTCGCGACCACGACGCCGCACTTTACCTTCCTTCCCTTTCAGGGATCGGCATGGTCAAGGCCGCGCATCCCAATCAGGACAAACCCACGGTCGCCGCCGTTCTCAGTGGCATCTCCGATCTGATCAAGCGGGAGGCGGCCTAGGTGCTGATTCATCTGAAAGGCGGCCGGGTCGTCGATCCCGTCAATGACCTCGACGCCATTGGCGATGTGTTCATCGAGAATGACCGCATCGTTGCCGCGCCGATCAACGGCCGCAAGCCCGATGAGACCTACGACCTCGCTGGCAAGGTCGTGATGGCGGGTGGAGTCGACATCCACTCCCATATCGCCGGCTCCAACGTCACCTTGGGGCGCGAGCTGATGCCCGAGCTGCCGGCGCTTGCCGCCCAGGGGGGCGCCGCCATCGCACCTTCGCCTGAGGCCTGGGGCGCCTACGCCACCGGCATCCGTTATGCCGAGATGGGCTACACCACGGTGATCGAGCCGGCGCTGATCCCGACCCATGCCATCGAGGCGCAGATCGAGCTTGCCTCGATCCCGATCATCGATGTCGGCGCACTCGTCATTCTCGGCAATGAGGACTTCACTCTGGGCCTGTTGCGCGACGGCGGACGCGAGGCCGAGCTGCAAGACTATGTCGGCTGGACGCTCGGCCACGCCAAAGCCATCGGGCTCAAGGTCATCAACGCCGGCGGCTCTGAGGCCTTCAAGTTCAACGCCCGCACCTTCGGGCTCGACGACGTGGTGCCGGATTACGGCGTCACTTCGCGCGCCATCGTCAAGGCCTTGCAGCGCGCGGTGAGCGAGCTCGGCGTGCCACACCCCGTGCATGTCCACTGCAACAATCTCGGCATTGCCGGCAATGTCGAGACGGCGGTCGCCACCATGGAGGCCACCGAGGGCCTTCCCATCCATCTGGCCCATATCCAGTTCTACGGCTACGGCGCCGAAGGGGGCCACGGGCTCTCCTCCGGCGCGCCGCGTCTTGCCGAAGCCATCAACGCCCATCGCAACGTCAGCGTCGATATCGGTCAGGTCATGTTCGGCCAGACCATCACCATCTCGGGCGACATCCTGCGCCAATTCGATGGGCGCCGCGGCGCGCACCCGAACAAGTGGGCGCTCGATCAGGGCGACGGCAACGGTACTGGCGTGGTGCCTTATGAATATCGCGCCGAAAATTTTGCCAATGCCGTGCAATGGTCGGTGGGACTGGAGATCGTCCTCCTGGCCGAAGATTTATGGCGCGTGCTGTTCTCGACCGACCATCCCAATGGCGCGCTCTTCGTGCGCTACCCCGAGATCGTCCATCTGCTCATGGATCGTGACGAGCGCGCCCGCATGCTCGAGGTGCTGCCCGAGCCGGCGCGGCAAGTCTCAAACCTTGCGTCGATCGGCCGCGAGCTGACCCTGTCCGAGATCGCCATCATCACGCGGGGCGCGCCGGCGCGGCTGCTCGGCCTCACCGATCGCGGACACCTTGGGTCAGGCGCCGTCGCCGATGTCGCCGTCTATACCGAGCAGAACAACAAGACCGCAATGTTTGCATCCGCCCATCTTCTGTTCAAGGACGGGAGGCTTGTGGTCAGGGACGGTGAGGTCGTAAACGTGACCTGGGGCACGGCCTACCATGTCGCTCCAGGCTTCGACGCTCAGATCGAGCGGCGGCTCGCCGCCTTCTACGACCGCTATTACGGTGTCCATCCTTCAAGCTTCGGCGTGCTGGCGCAGATTGCCGGGCGCCCTGACCGATTTGCGACGTTGCCATGTCTGAACTGAAGATCAAAGGTATCACCATCGTCGAGACCTTCGCCGAGGCCTTCCCCATGGTAGGCACGCGGATCATCATCACGGCGCCCAGCCTCGAATGGGCGCTGATCGCCGCCCGCACCATGACGGGCTTCGCGACCTCGGTCATCGCTTGCGGGGCCGAGGCTGGCATTGAGCGGATCCACACGCCCGACGAGACGCTCGACGGCCGTCCGGGCGTGGCGGTGCTTCTTTTCACCATGGACACCGAAAAGCTTCAGCGCCAGCTGCGCAACCGCGTCGGGCAATGCGTGCTGACGAGCCCGGGCTCGGCCTGCTTCGCCGGGCTCAAGGCAGAGAAAAGCCTGAAGCTCGGCAGCTCGCTCCGTTTCTTCGGCGACGGCTGGCAGGTATCCAAGCTCGTGGGCGGACGCCGCTTCTGGCGCATCCCGGTGATGGACGGCGAGTTCGTCTGCGAGGAGAAGGCGGGCTACACCAAGAAGGCCGTGGGCGGCGGCAATCTGCTCGTGCTGGGCAAGTCGCACGCCGCCGTGCTTGCCGCCTGCGAGCGGGCGGTGAAGGCGATCGGCGAAGTGCCTGAGGTGATCACGCCCTTTCCCGGCGGCATCGTGCGCTCAGGCTCCAAGGTCGGCTCCAAATACAAGGGACAGATCGCCTCGACCAACGACGCTTATTGCCCGACCTTGAAGGCGGCGGTGAAGACCGAGCTACCGCTCGATGTCGAGGCGGTGCTGGAGATCGTCATCGACGGCCTCACCTCCGACTCTATTGCCAAGGCGATGCGCGCCGGCATGCACGCCATCGCGGACGGAGGCGCCGCGCAGGGCGTCACCCACATCACCGCCGGGAATTATGGTGGCAATCTCGGGCCGCATCATTTCCATCTCAAGGAGATCATCGCGTGAGCGCGCTCACCTTCGAGCTCAAGGGCAAGCCCGGCCAGCGGCTCGACCTGTCGCCGCTCACGCCCGCGCGCCTCAAGGACCTCAAGCCCAAGGAGATCGAGGCTCTCGTCATCGGTACCACGCGGGTCCCGGTCACCGTCGGCGATGCGTTCAAGGTCAAAGGCAAGGATGTAAGCGCGCTCAGATTCGTCGGGACCGATGCGCGCTGCGACAAGATCGGGGCGGCCTTGACCAAGGGCGAGATCGTGATCGAGGGCGATGCCGGCGCCTATCTCGGCGCTGGCATGAAGGGCGGCAAGATCGAGGTTAAAGGCAGCGCCGGCGTCTTGGCGGGCGCCAGCATGAGCGGCGGCAGCATCGCCATTGACGGCGATGCCGGCGAGCGGGCGGGCGGCGTGCTCGTCGGCGATAATTTCGGCATGAAAGGCGGGCTTCTCACCATCGGCGGCAATGCCGGATCGCTTCTCGGCGAGCGCATGCGCCGGGGCTTCGTCATTGTCGGCGGCGATGCCGGAGATTATGCAGGGGGACGGATGATTGCCGGCACCATCCTGCTCAAGCGCCAGGTCGGCCGCTTTGCCGGCTATGGCCTGCGCCGCGGCAGCCTCATCTTCATGGAGGAGCCGAAAGAGCTGCTGCCGACCTTCGGCGATTGCGGGGTGCTCGAATTCGACTATCTGCGCCTGCTGGAACATTGGCTCCGCGAGAGCGGCCGGCCCATCGCGCTCGGCGACCGCGCCCGCAGGCTGATGGGCGACATGGCGGCGGTCGGCAAGGGTGAGATGCTGATCCTCGCCTGAGGCCCAAGGACCCTTAACATACGAGGCCTCGATGTTGCCGCGTCGAACGCCCATATGGGCTATGCTCTCCCTGCAAGCGGATATCGTGGTGATCGGCGATTGAGATGACCGCTTCCCCTTACGTCCTCCTCGACGACAGTCTGACGCCAGGCGGCAGGAGTCTGCTCTATGTCGAGCCGGAGCGCATCGTCTCGGCGCACGCGCCGGGAGAGGTCGAGGCGGCGCTTGACGCCATCTCGGCCGGGCTGGCGCGCGGGCTTCACGCCGCGGGCTTCTTCTCCTATGAGCTCGGGCTTTGCCTCGAGCCGAAGCTCGAGGGCTTGCTTCCCACCGGCCGTCGCGTGCCGCTCTTGTGGATCGGGCTCTTCCGCGCGCCTCGCTCACTCGATGATGCCGGCACCCGCGCCTGGCTCGAGGCGAACGGCGCCGCCGAGCGCGCCAAGATCTCGGACCTGCATCTGTCCTGGTCGCGCGAGCAATATGCGCAAGCCTTCAACACGGTCGAGGATTACATCGCCGCCGGCGATGTCTATCAGATCAACCTCACGCTCAAATATCATTTCGCCTTCGAGGGCAATCCGGTCGCGCTCTATGCCGCGCTCCGCCGCAAGCAGCGCGTGGCCCACGGTGCCCTGATTGGCACCCCCGATCTCAACGTGCTGTCGCTGTCGCCTGAGCTCTTCTTCCGCCGCGAGGGGAAGCACATGTCGACGCGCCCGATGAAGGGCACGGCGCCGAGGGGCCGCACCCCACGCGAGGACGCCCGCCTCAAGACTTGGCTCGCCATGGACGAGAAGCAGCGCGCCGAGAACCTGATGATCGTCGATCTGCTGCGCAACGATCTCGGCCGCGTGGCGAAGATCGGCTCCGTCGAGGTGACCGACCTCTTCACGGTGGAGACCTATCGCTCCGTGCATCAAATGACCTCGGGCATCGAGGCCGAGCTCAGATCCGATATGGGGCTCAACGACATGCTCCGCGCGCTCTTCCCCTGCGGCTCGGTCACCGGGGCGCCGAAGGTACGCGCCATGGAGATCATCAGCGAGATCGAGGGCGACGCGCGAGGCATTTATACCGGCGCCATCGGCCATATCACGCCATCGGGCGATGCCGAGTTCAACGTGGCGATCCGCACCGTGGTGCTCGATAAAAACGGCGGCGAGATGGGCATCGGCGGCGGTATCGTCGCCGACTCCAAGGAGGAGTCCGAGTTCGAGGAATGCCTGTTGAAGGCCCACTTCTTGACCAAGGTCGATGCGCCCTTCGAGCTGATCGAGACCTTGCGCTTCGAGAGCGGCAAGGGCTTCCATCTGCTCGAGCGGCATCTGGCGCGGCTGCAATCCTCAGCCGACCATTTCGGCTATCCCTTCTCCCGCGAGGCGGTGCTTGCCGCGCTCGATGCGGAGGCCGCGCGTGTGCAGGCGCCGATCGCCATGGTGCGGCTCCTGCTGGCCGAGGAGGGCAGCATCACCGTCACCTCGACCGCGATCGAATTGCCGACCAAGGATACGGTGTGGCGCTTCGTGATCTCGGACCAGCGCCTCGACGAGAAAGACCCGCTCTTCTACCACAAGACCACGCGGCGGCAGTTCTACGACCGCGAGATGGAGCGGCAGAAGGCGGTAACCGGCTGCGACGAGGTGATCTTCCTCAACAAGAAGGGCGAGCTTACCGAGGGCACGCGCACCACGCTCTTCATCGAACTCGACGGACGGCTGTTCACGCCGGCGCTCGCCTGCGGCCTGCTTCCCGGCACGCTGCGCGAGGAGCTGCTCGATCTGCCGCGTGCGGCAGCGAGTGAGGCGGTGCTGAGCCCGCAAGACCTGCTGAGCGCGGACCGCATCTATCTCGGCAATTCGGTGCGGGGGCTCATTCGCGCCGAGCTGATGCAGCCCGCGCAGGAGGCCGCAGAGCCGCGCGAACCCGCCCACGCGGCGACGAGCTCGTAGCCACGCTCCTTCGACGACCACAATCGTCACGGCCGGGCTTGTCCCGGCCATGACGATTTAATTCCGACGGACTTCTGCTAAGTCGTCTCGCGGCGCTCGTCGCTTGAAGCCGGGGCCGGGGTGGTGGTGCCTTGCTCGTCGGTATGGAGCCGGCCGGCCGCCTTGCCGAAAGAGGCGCGGAGTTCGGACCAGGCCCGCACCAAGCCGTCGCCCACATCGCGGGCTCCTTGGCGCAAGGGTTCGGATCGCTCCCACACCTGGCGCGCGGCCTCACGCGCCGCCTCGGTGGAGCGCACCCGCGCCTCGTTGAAGGTGCCTTCGGCCTCGCTCGCCTGCTGCCAGGCGGCTTGCCGCGCCTGATCGAGCTGGGCTTCCGTCGCCTGCTTGAAGCTCGCAGCGCGGTTCTTCACCTCCTGGAAGCGCGCATCGAGGCTCGCCACCACATGGCTGCCGAGTGCCGCAGTGTGGACCTGCAGCGCCGCCAGCTGGCGGCCCAAAGTATCGAGATCGCGCTCGAGCTCGGACCATTCCTTGTCTGCCGGGGTTTCGGCTCGGGGCTCGCTACCGAATTGGGAAGGATGATCGTTTTGCATGTCTCGCCTCACTCTTTTGGAACAGGGGGGATCAAACGGGGGTCTTGGCGTGCTCGTCGGACGAAGAATGGTTGTGCATCCAGGCCGCGATCCAGTCGAGCGCATCTTCAGCCGAGCGCTGCAACTGCGCCCAGGACTCGAAAGCCTCCTGCCTCCACGCTTCGGCTGTCGCTGCCGCATCGGGGCCGAGTGTCTCCAGGATCGCTTTCCGGCCGCTTAACGTCTCGCGCAACTGAGAGATGGTGGCGTCGATGTTGGCCTTGGCGGCGTCGAGCGTGCCCTTGTGCTCGCGTGCGACCCTGGCAGCCGCCGCTACAGCCTCGCTCGTTTCCGCCTTGAGGTAAGCGGTGACGCTATCGATCGTGCTTTGGAAGGAATTCTGTTGTGGTTCAAGAGGGTTGGCGACGGCGTTGGCCGCTGGCGCAAGCATGAGCACGCCGGCCATCACGGCCATCAGCACGAGCCGCATAGATCGCATTGGGCGTTGCACCACTAAGCCTCACGTATCGGGAAGCTCCCCTTAACCAATAGATTTGTTTTCGGGGCCTCCCAATCAAGGGGTGCCGCTCCAGGGAAGTGAGACCCATCCCAGTCCAAGCACGAGGCCGGCGATGATCGCCAGAGTGAGAGAGGTGGCGAGCACCCAGAACATTGCGCGGGGGCCGGTGCCCTGGCGCGCTTCGGTGGTGGTGAGTTTGGCTGCCATCAGGTCCGTCCTTTCTTTGTGAGGAGGAACCTGGAAAACGCGCCAAACCACGCGGCGTTCCGCCGCGATCGGCACGCTTCGGGGTGCGTTTAGTTGCAGGGGGTGGCGGTTGCCCAGCATTGATAACCGCTGCTCGTCTGCTTTTCGCATTCAATCTTGCGGTTGTTGGCCTTGTTCCAGTTGCTGTACGCCGAGCCATAGGCGTGGGCAGCCTTCGTCTGCCAAGTGACCCGCGCCACGTGCTCCGCATCCGACTTGGCCGGGCCGCTCAGACCCGTCATCGCTACGAGCTCAGGCTTGCAGTCGGCGAGGCCTTCTCCTGTCATTGCGATGAGCATCGCCGCGAACGGCAGACATACGATCAACATGCGCCGCATGATCGTTTCCTCTCCGATTTTTGATCGTCTTCTTATCGCTGCCGCTCCGTCGGCGCATTGACGAGCGTCAACCTAAGCCCGCGGCGTCTCGGCCGTTCGTTCGCCGGAGAGATGTGCTTGAATGGATCTCGGAACTCTGCAAGCGCACACGACCTGGCGCGACTATGCTTTGTCCATGTTGCTTACGGAGCAAATGAATCACGGGGTGTTTGCCGCGATCCGCTTCGGTGAAACGAGGGGACGCGCCTGGAAAGCCGTGCTGCCTAGCAGCACCGCGCGCTCGTGTCGCGATCGAGCACCTGCATGGCTTCATGCACGGCGCGCAGCAGGTCGGCTGGGTTGCGGCGTTGATCGGCAGGCGGCATGCCTTCCTCGGTCGCCCTGAGCAGGGCTTCCAGGTCGGCCTCCCACCGGACGAGGATCGACTTCTTGTCCTCGGGCGAAAGACCGGGCGCGCCGAGCACGTCCTTAGGCGCGTGGAAGATCGAGTCGGGGTCGAGCTTGGCTTTGTCGAGATCCATGGCTGCAAGTGTCATTGTTGAAGACTCCGCTTTCGGCAGATAACGGCGCGAGAGCGTGAAGCGTTCCGCGCGGGGCGAAGAATAGCCGAGCGTCCGCCAACCATCGGTAAAGCCGGTGGAAATCGCTGACCCGCCTCAGGCGGTCTTGCTGATGCCGAGGCGCTCTTTGGTCGGCCCACTCTCGAGCTCAGACAGACCGAGCATGTCGGCAAGCCGGTTCCGCGCGCGATTGACGCGGCTCTTGATGGTGCCGACGGCGCAGCCGCAGATCTCGGCCGCCTCCTCATAGGAGAACCCTGCGGCGCCCACCAGGACCAGCGCCTCGCGCTGATCGTCGGGCAGTTGCACCAGCACGGCGCGGAAATCCTGCAAGTCCATATGCCCGTGCTGCTCGGGATGAGTGGCCAGCCGTGCGGCATAGCTCCCGTCGGCATCCTCCACCTCGCGCCTTCGCTTGCGCCGCTCCGAGAAATAGGTGTTGCGCAGGATGGTGAAGAGCCAGGCCTTGAGGTTCGTCCCTTCCTTGAATGACTCAAGATGGTTCCACGCCTTGAACAGGGTCTCCTGCACGAGGTCGTCCGCGCGATCCTTGTCGCCGCACAGCGACACGGCGAAGGCGCGAAGACTACCCATTTCGGCCACGAGGGAATCTCGTAAGCTCGCTGTCACGGTGCGCGCCAAGCTATTTGTCTCCGCTTCGCTCAAGATCTTTCAGCAGCCGCAGGAGGTGCTCCGGTATGGGCTCTCGCGCGACCTCGTCGAAGACCGCCCGCACGTGGCGGCCGATGTGAGCTTGCAGGGTAGGGGACAGCCCCTTTTCCGGTTCTGATTCGCCTGACGTGTCAGCGCCGCCGCCTTCAATTGCATGGTTCATTTTCTTGTCTGCGCCTGACATCTTACGCCGGCGGCCCTTGTTGTTTGCGTCGCGGTCCACAATCGTCCCCTGTCCACCCTTGTCGGTGAACCTAAGATACCGGATTCCTCGGACCCTAGGGGGCCAAAACGTTTAGAGGGTCAATTGGTTCCACCTTTCGGGAACCGAAATGACCCTCTTGCGTTCTTCTGCGCCATGATACGGTAGATTTGCCACCCCCCACCCGGCTTATGAGAAGGGCTCCTGCCGGGCTCAGCAATGAAAGCGATGACCGGATGCCGATGTCGAAAGCGATCGCGCCTCATCTTCCCTATCTTCGACGCTTCGCCCGGGCGCTTGCCGGCACGCAAGACGCAGGCGACGCTTACGTGGCGGCCACACTCGAAGTGCTGATCGAGGATCCTTCGCTCTTCGATGCGAAGCTCGACCCGCGAGTGGCCCTTTACCGGACCTTTCTCGGCCTGTGGAACTCGGTTGGCATCAATCTCAAGCCCGAGTTCCCGGCGGCTGCCGCTGCCGGCACGCCGGTCGACCGCCAGCTCGAATCCATCACGCCCCTGCCGCGGCAGGCGTTTCTGCTCACGTCCGTGGAAGGCTTCTCCCCCTCCGAGGCAGCCGTGATCCTCAATGCCGACGCCGCCAAGGTCGATGAGCTGATCGACGTCGCCGGCCGCGAGATTGCCGCGCAAGTCGCCACCGACGTGCTCATCATCGAGGATGAGCCGATGATCGCCATGGACCTCGAGAGTATCGTCGAGGGCCTTGGCCACCGCGTCACGGCGGTAGCGCGAACGCACGCCGAGGCGGTGAAGGCCGTCAACAAGGAGAAGCCGGGCTTGGTTCTTGCCGACATCCAGCTTGCCGACGGAAGCTCCGGTCTCGATGCCGTCAACGAGATACTGGCTACCTTTGCCGTGCCGGTGATCTTCATCACCGCCTAT
>JAENXG010000109.1 GCA_016649675.1 Methyloceanibacter sp. | reverse complement strand
GGGTGGGCTGAGGCGTCGCAGGCTTGGCTGGGGCCGGAGCCGGAGCGACAGGCTTCGCCGCGACGGGCGGGGCCTTCGGCGCGACCGGCGCGGCCTTTGCCGCCACCGGCTTTGCCACCACGGGCTTGGCCGCTGCCGCCGGCTTACGCGCGGGCGCCTTACGCGCGGCGGGCTTGCGCGCCGTCGTTTTGCGTGCGGCTGGCTTGCGCGCCGTCGTCTTGCGCGCCGTCGTCTTGCGCGCCGTCGTCTTGCGCGCTGCCGGCTTCCGCGCCGCGGAGGTCTTGCGCGCGGGTGCCTTGCGGGCCGTGGCTCTCTTCGCGCTCGGCTTGCGCGCCGGAGCCTTTTTTACCGCGGTCTTTCTTGTCGTCTTGCGCGCGCTCGTCTTGCGCGCGCTCGTTTTCTTCGCGCCAGCTCCGCGCCGGGCGCTGGCAGTCAGTTTCTTACTCGTTGTGCGCTTCTTCCCACTCGTTTTCGTAGCCATGGCTTCTGCTCCGATTCTGCTCTGTTGCCGCGCTCGACCGCTTAACCGACGCGTACTTGCACGAATCACGCTTCACGCTTCACTGGTCCAGGCTTGCCGTCCCGCATGGCGAGTCAAATATTTTTTTTCATTATACGCTGATCGCAGGGGAAAGTGGCAATTTGGCGTGATGCCGCGCGCGCAGCGTCAACACCCAAATGTCTCTGCCAAATGTCTCTGCCAAACGCCTCTGCTGGCGCCACTCTCCAGGCGGGTGAATCTCGGCGAAATGCACCTTTCAGGCGGGGTTCACGCCGCTTCGCCGACCGCGCTCAGAATGTCCTCGATTGCCATACGATGGCGGAAATCCGGATCGACGAAGCGCGCTTTGACGCGGCCGTCCGTCCCACGACCAGCGTCGCGGGGATCGGCAACAGCCAACCGCCATTCCCCTGAAAGCGTCGCAGGTCGATGCCGAACTGCCGGTAGGTGTCCTTGATCTTGTCGCCCACCCAGAACACGAGCCCAAGGGAGAGCGCGTAAGCCAGGTCGAGGTCGGTCAGCACCCTGAAGGGAAGGCCCCGCACCGCCTGCAACGTCTTCGCATATTTCGCCGTCTCCGGGACGATCGAGATCACCTCCCCGCCGGCGGCGACGATCGCAGGGTAGGCGCGGGCGAGCGCATGCAGCTCGAGCCCGCAATAGTCGCACCGGCCCGCGATCGAAGCTGATCACGAGGGGGCCCTTGGCCAGGAGCGACGTGAGATCGACGAGATGGCCCTTGGCGTCCGTCATAAGGAAATTGGGCAGCACCTCGCCGACCGCCGGCACGAACGCGTCGGCGCCGTTTGCGGCAATGCGTTGGACGAGCTGATCGTAGGTGCCTTCGAGGTCGGGAAGGAGCCGGCGCGACTGGCCGAGATAAAGCTTCAGCCGGTCCTCGAGCGGCGCATCGAGACTGTCCGCCGTGACGAACGCCTCGGCAAGCGCCTGTTCGAGCGATTTCGCCGCGGTCACGCGTGCCTCCTGGCGGGGTAGCGCCACACCTCCTCGGCCGTATGCGTGTGGGTCAAGACTATGTTCGAGCGCGCTGACAAAGCGATGGAATCCCGGACCCTTGGCCGCTTCCCTCTTGATCGCCTCTATAGGAGACCAACGGACCAGGAATGGAGCCCATTCGTTCCGAAGTCTGGCTCGCCATGCTCAAAAAAGAGGCACGCTCTCTGACCGCTCTCGATGCAATCTCTATGGAGGCGGCCAGTTCGGCGGCATCTGCTCGAGCGCTTTGTCGAATGGCGCGACCGAGATATGCACGGCGCCGCTGAAGGGATAGTCGAAGGCAAGACCGAGCAACAGTGAGAAGGAAACGAGCACTGCAAGCGCCGCGGTCATGAGGATTTGCGCCAACAGATTTGACGACCCGAAAAAGGCTGGATAGCCGAGGGTGATCGCGCCGCCAATAATCAGCACGAACCACAGGATGGGGGGCACCGAGCCGTCGGAACTGTCCAGCCGTTCGTTCCGGTTGTCCGTGATCACCGTCAACAATCTGAGGGCGTGCTGGTAGAGGGCGAGCTCCCTCTCGCCTTGAGGCTGCACGTTGAAAACCGCCTGGCTCAGCTGATCGAGGTCCCTGGCGACGTCGTCGCTCGCCTGGCCGAGCGCCATCGACGGCCATTCGTATTTGCGCACGTGGTCGGTGTAGCTGAGAAGGCGCTGACGAATCGCGGCGCCGCCTTCGACCGGCAGAGCGAAGGTGAGCCGATGCAGATCGACGGCGGCCTTCGCTTCGTTGCGAACGGCTGCTTCCGTGGTGTGGAAGTCTTCCCACACGGAGACCACCACAAAGGCCAGCAGCACGCCGTAGAACACGCCGACCACGGCGAATTTGAATCCGGCGACCTCATTATTGAGCTTCAAACGCTCGACGCCAAAGACCGTGCGGGCCACCAGCATGAGGCCAATGCTGTAGAGTCCCGCTGCAGTGGAGACGGCGAGCGCGGTTACCCAGAGCGGCACATCGTGCATGAGGTGAAGCAGGTGCATCTCAGGCTGAACCCTAACCAATGACCGCTGTTGTAGCGGAAAAAGCCTCAACAAAACAAAACGCCGACGATCGCTGGATAGGCCCCTCGGAAGGGCTTCCATCCCCCGACTTCAGCCGCCATATTCGGCCTATGCCCCTCCGCGTTCCGAAAACCTTCGGCTCCCGCGCCGAGCCGCGCGCCGTCACCGGCGAGGCGAGCGGAATGCCGCTCTCCGGCGACCGCCGCACGCCAGGCTTCGGCGAGGCGCCTCAGCCTTTGATCCAGAACCATCCCTTGGTCACCGGGGAGGCTATTGCCGCCTTCACCCCGCACCGGCCCCCGCGCCCGGACAAGTCCGAGGGCGGCGTGCCCTTGCGCTTCCAGTCGGAGTTCGAGCCCAAAGGCGATCAGCCCTCGGCCATTGCCGAGCTGGTGGCGCAGGTGAACGCGCAGGAGCGCGACCAGGTGCTGCTCGGCGTCACCGGTTCGGGCAAGACCTTCACCATGGCGAAAGTCATCGAGGCGACGCAGCGCCCGGCGCTGGTGCTGGCGCCCAACAAGACGCTCGCCGCCCAGCTCTATGGCGAGTTCAAGAGCTTCTTCCCCGACAACGCGGTCGAGTATTTCGTCTCCTATTACGACTACTACCAGCCCGAGGCCTATATCCCGCGCACCGACACCTATATCGAGAAGGATAGCTCGATCAACGAGCAGATCGACCGCATGCGCCACGCAGCGACCCGCGCGCTGATCGAGCGCGACGACGTGATCATCGTGGCGAGCGTGTCATGCATCTACGGTATCGGCTCGGTCGAGACCTATACGGCGATGACCTTCAGCCTCAAGCGCGGCGATCATGTCGAGCAGCGCCGGCTGATGGCCGACCTCGTGGCCATGCAGTACCGGCGGAACGATGTGAATTTCGTGCGCGGCTCGTTCCGCGTGCGCGGTGACACCATCGAGCTGTGGCCCGCGCATCTTGAGGACCGCGCGTGGCGCATCTCGCTGTTCGGCGACACGGTCGAGAGCCTGACCGAATTCGATCCCTTGACCGGCGCCAAGACCGACGATTTCAGCCTGGTCAAGGTCTACGCCAATTCCCACTACGTGACGCCGAAGCCGACGCTGAAGCAGGCGATCCGCGGCATCAAGGAGGAGATGAAGCAGCGGCTCACCGAGCTGCACGGGGCCGGCCGCCTGCTCGAAGCCCAGCGGCTCGAGCAGCGCACCCTGTTCGACCTTGAGATGATCGAGGCCACCGGCTCCTGCGCCGGCATCGAGAACTATTCGCGCTATCTCACCGGGCGGAAACCTGGAGAGCCGCCGCCGACCCTGTTCGAATATCTGCCCGACAATGCGCTGGTCTTCGTCGACGAGAGCCATGTCACCATCCCGCAGATCGGCGGCATGTTCCGCGGCGACTATAAGCGCAAGTCAACCCTCGCCGAATATGGCTTCCGGCTCCCCTCCTGCATGGACAACCGCCCCCTCCGCTTCGAGGAATGGGACGCGATGCGCCCGCAGAGCATCTATGTGTCGGCCACACCGAGCGCGTGGGAGCTCGAGCAGACGGGCGGCGTGTTCGCCGAGCAGGTGATCCGTCCGACCGGCCTCGTGGACCCGCCGGTGCTGATCCGCCCAGCCACGACCCAGGTCGATGACCTCATCGACGAGACGCGCAAAGTGGTGGCGCAAGGCTATCGCATTCTCGTTACCACGCTCACCAAGCGCATGGCCGAGGACCTGACCGAGTACATGCACGAGCAGGGCATCCGCGTGCGCTACATGCATTCCGACGTCGAGACGCTTGAGCGCATCGAGATCATCCGCGATCTCAGGCTCGGCGCCTTCGACGTGCTGGTCGGCATCAACCTGTTGCGCGAGGGCCTCGACATCCCCGAATGCGCCCTGGTCGCCATTCTCGATGCCGACAAGGAAGGCTTCCTGCGCTCAGAGACCTCGCTGATCCAGACCATCGGCCGTGCTGCGCGCAATGTCGACGGCCGCGTCATCCTCTATGCCGACGGCATCACCGGCTCGATGGAACGCGCCATGGCCGAGACGGCACGCCGCCGCGAGAAGCAGACGGCCTGGAACGAGGCCAATGGCATCACCCCGGAAAGCGTGAAGAAGCATATCGGGGACATCATGGCGAGCGTCTATGAGCGCGACCACGTGCTGGTCGGTGTTGGCGCCGGCTTCGGCGAGGACGAGCAGGCGCTGATCGGGCACAATCTCGAAGCCGTGGTCGCCGATATGGAGAAGCGCATGCGCGCGGCTGCGGCCGACCTCGAATTCGAGGAGGCGGCGCGGCTAAGAGACGAGGTCAAGCGCTTGCGCCAGATGGAGCTCGCCATCGCTAACGATCCGCTGGCGCGGCAGAACGAGCTTGAACGCTCTGCCGAAGAGATCGGCTCTGGGGGCGCGCCACAGAATCTTCTCACCCGCCCACACAAGCCGACGCTCGATGAGATGGGTCCGCATAACCGCGAGATCCCCCTCGCCTCGCTGAAGAAATCCCGCGGCCGCTCGAAGGGCGGCAAGCCCGGCACCCACGCCTTCAAAGGCAAAAGCCGGTAGTTGCGCCAGCGCTAAAGGCCGGGGCGGCGACTAGGCAACCTTGCCGCGGCTGCTTTTCGATTTGCCACGGTTGCCCTTCAGCTTAGCCCGGCTGGCTTTTGGCTTAGGTCGCGCGCTCTTCAACCTAGCCCGGCTGCTTTTCGCCTTGGCTTTCCCCCGCTTCGGTTTGGCCGACGCGCGGCGGCCTGGCGCTGGCGCCACCGCCATGATGGTCAATCTTTCCGCCTGCGGGTTGGGCGTCTTGGGCAGCGCGAGCAGGGCTTGCCTCGTGTCGAAAGCTGCCTTGAGCAAGGGTCCGTACGTAGCGCCGTCACCATTGTAGATCCGGCCGAAGTCGTTCCACCTCTTGCTCTGGATCTCATCGATGAGATTTTTCGATCTGCAAAAGTCGAAGAAACCGAGCACCTGCCAGCGCTGATCAGCGCCAAACGCCTCCGCCATCGCGACCGCCGAGGGATAGCCGCAGACGTCAAAGTTGAAGCCCATGATCTGCGGACCGCCGAAGCTCGAGGACAGGCTTGCGGCTTCGCGGCCGCCGAATCGTTCGCCCAGTGCAAACACCTCATATTCGCGGTCCTGATTGTCAATGTGCACGGGAGCCCATGGCTGGTTCGCACTTTGACGATATTTGTGGTTCTGGCTCCTCCTTCCGCCAATGCCTGCGTGACCGCCAAACTGAAAATGCTTGTCGAAGAGGGGCTCGTTCTGGTGTCCCCATTTGTCGAAGAAAATGTGGTTCTCGAATCTCAGCACCGGCTTGCCTGGAGTGAAGGCCCGGCCTCCGCTCTCCACATACCAGACCGCGAGCACGGCAACGGGGTCGATGCCAAGACGCTGTGCGAGAGTGTTCACGAGGCCGCCGATGGCGTTGAAGGTCTGCGCCATCCGCTTCAGCGTGCTGTTACCCGACGGCACGGTGTAGACGAATTCGGGCTCGAGCCGAGTGCCGACGAGAATCGGGTCATCCTTGTAATAGGGGCCAGCCGCCGCAGCAGCAGCAAAAGCCCTCATGCCGAATTGCGCCGAGGCAGGAGATAGGGCCATGGTCTCGATGCGCGTCGCCGCGGGGGCGCCGGCCCGTGCGGATGAGAGGGCCACGCGTTCCTTGTCGGCAAAACGCTCTTTCATCACGCCGTCGATATAGGACCAGGTATAGACGTCGGTCGCACCGCCAGCTGACGGTCCCTGCACGTGCCCTGCGTCCTGGTGGGTGAAATAGTAGCCTGCGGTAAGGCCGAGCCGGACTGCCTGCTCGGCGTAGAACTTATAGACAGGGTCGCTCCCATTCTCGACGAGATGGCCGTTGCGATAGCAATAACAATCAGCGGCGAGCCCCCATTGATGCCAGCCAGCGCCCGGCAGCGCGCTGGTCAGCCATTGCGTCTGTCGCGGGATGTTGCGGTAGGATCTCAGCACCGAAGCGAGCCACGGCGCGCCGTCCCTTTCCATCTTCCTGGCAGCTGTGTCGATGTCCGCGGGCGATCGTTGGGCCCATTTGCAGTAATACTCGGCTTGCTTCTGGGGCGTGCGCAACCCCTGGGAGATTCTGAAGTCCAAACCGGCTGCGCGGCACTTGGCAAGAAGCTCCGAGAGCGTTTGCGCAAACTCCGGGTCGAGTCCAAATCCCCCGACAGAATTGGCTTCTCTCACCACACTCGATAGGCTGCTGGCAAAGAACATGGCGCCCTCCCCTTTGAGGTTGTATAAAATATACACTTCCGGGCAGGTTGCAGCCAGATGCGAGATAGGGCTCGCATCGAGCGGCATACCCAAGCGAGCTTAACCGGCTCCGCGCTCACGCGGCGCCGGGGCAGCCCTTCTGGTGAAGGATGGCCAAGCTTGTAGAAGCACCTGCGCAGCCCCATGTAAGTTAACGAGCTGCCGTCTCTGGGCGCAAAGTGAGTTCACGGCAAAGCTATCGCGCCGACTACGAGCGCGACCCTCTTCCTTGAAAATTTAGCCACCGAAGGCGCGCGGTTCGAAGCGTACGCGTCATCGGGCTTATGCACGGGCGGCACGCTCCGAGCGATCGATCTCGCGCGGAAAGCAAAATCCCTCATGAGCCCCTCAAAGCGATCACGAAACCGTAACCAGAATTGGAGACCACCAATGAACGAATGGCTGAAACCTCATATCCAAGAAACCGAAGCCGGCATGGAAGTCACGAGCTACCTGCCGGCTGAGCTGGACCGCGCTTAAGCGCAGTCCGGATCCCCTTGGAAAGCGGCGCCCTCTGCTTGTGCAAGGCCGCCGCGCCAAGGGGTGCCAGCGCCTTCAAACCCTAACCCCAGCCTTTGCGCCATTGCGAGAGGTTCAAGAGGTAAAATCATGACCACGTCCTACAATCCCCAAGCCGCCGCCGATCAGGCGCGCAATGCCTACCGCAACGTGACCGCACAACTCGGTCTCTTAGGACTCGACACCGCCATTCCAGAGGCCGTGCGAACCGCAGCCGAGAAGACGGTGGCGCAAAGCCGCGAGGCCTATGACAAGTCCAAGACGGCACTCGATGCATCGATCACGACGTTCGAGCGATCGCTCGATGCGGCCGGACAGGGCGCCGTCGCCTTCAACCGCAAAATCGTCGACATCGCCCAGCGCAATCTGAATTCCGTCTTCGATCTGGCCAAGAGCTTGGCAAGCGCCAAGAACCTCGCCGAAGTGGTGGAGTTGCAGGCGGCCTATTGGCAGAAGCAGTTCAGCGCCCTGACGGCCCAAGCTGAGGAAGTCCGCGCCCTTTCGACCAAGGTGACGGCGGATGCGGCCGAGCCCATCAAGGCGCATGTGACGAATGGCCATGGCTGAGTTGCGGAAGGCGCACTGAGAGCGCTTTCTTGGGGGAAAGAGGGTTGGCCGATCATCCACCCCTCTGATCCCCCCGCTCATGTGGAAAGTCTCTGGCAATGACGGTACGGACAAGCAGCAAGACCGTCACGTTCCATCGACCCTTCTGTG
>JAENXG010000328.1 GCA_016649675.1 Methyloceanibacter sp. | reverse complement strand
CCCTGCAGCCGGTCGGCGCGCACGAATTTGAAGCGGGGACCGAGCAGCCGGCAGCGATCCTCGATCGGGCTCCACTGACTCGGGTCGGGCGTGTTGTTGATCACGACCACGCATTCGAGATTGGGCCAGTCGAGTTGCGCCACGCTGTCGAGCGTTTGCCGCAGCATCTCGGGCGGCTCGCGGCAGGCCGGGATATGGATCGAGACGAGCGGCGCCCGCTCCGGCAGGGCGCTCTTTTGCGCGAGCAATCGCCCGGGCTTCGCGCCAAACATGATGGCGGCAAGCTCCTCGATGCGCTGCTTCATGATCAGGATGAGCGGGACCAGGAGGCCCGCCCCGGCGAACAGGGCGATCTGCGAGCCGAGCACGAAATAATGGGTCACCCAGTAATCGACGACATTGGCCGACCACGCCCCGATAGCGTGAGCGGTGAGCGCGAGCACGGCCGCCTGGGCCACGGCCACGCGCGGAACGGCGAAGATCGGGATCGAGAGCAGAACGCCAATGGCCAGAGCCGCGATTACCTTCAACAGGAAGTTCGGCGCCTCGACCGCCCCGGCAAAGGCAAATTTCGGCTCGCGGTCGGCATCGAAGATGCCCCAATAGGGCCCGACGCTGCCTTCATTGGTCTTCCAAGGCTGATCGAAGGCCTCGACGATCGAATAGTCGATGCCCATCGCATCGGCACGGGTGACGAAGTCGCGCACGACCGTGGCCTGAGTGAGCGGGCTCGGCACCGCGTCCTTGCGATTGAGGCCTGCACTCGGCCAGCCGAACTCGGCGATCACGATGCGCTTGCCGGGATAAGCCTGCCTCAGCCTGTCATAGACATTGATCGCATGGTCGACGGCGGCCGAGCCGGGCATGCCTTCCCAATAAGGCAGGATGTGCACGGCGAGGTAGTCGACGGCGGAAACAAGCTCGGGGTGCTCCAGCCAAACATTCGGCACCTCGGCTGTGGTTACGGGGAGGGAGACTTCGCGCTTCACACGCTGAATCTTGGCGATGAGGTCTCGCACGGCCTCATTGGAGGTGTAGAGCGGATCGTCACGGTGCAGCGCCTGCGCCCGGAAGATCGTCTCGTTACCGACGATGATGCCTTCGATATTGCGGAAGTGCTTGGTGAGCGCGATGGCGCGCTCGATCTCCTTTTCGTTCTGGTCCTCCCATTGGTTGATCCAGACGCCGAGCGTGACGCGTAAGCCGTATTCGGAGGCGAGCTCCGGCACGAGGTCCAGGCCATTGCCGACGCTATAGGTCCTGACCGCGCGGGTATACGGAGCGATCGCCGCAAGGTCCGACCGGATCTGCGCCTCGGTCGTGCGGTCGACCTCGCCGTTGCTGTTGGGATTGATGGGAGAGAAGGAGACCGATGCGAGGGTGCCGTTGGCGTTAGGGGGCGAGACCTGCTCACGCAGGAGAAGCCACGCCGACGCATGGAGTGCAGTCGCAAGAACGACCACAACGGCGACAATAACGTTGCGCATGTAGTTGAAATCTCAGTCAGATTCGGCCTGCCCGTCCCCCTCAGCATCGCGCCGCAGAGAAGCCTGCAGTGCCCTCCCTAAACTTTTTTTAGTTCGGAATGGTTCCGGTTTTTGTCGTCGGCCCGATCGTTGTCTGGCTCGACGCTGTTGTTGCTTCCTCTGGAGCGATCCAGCAGCTGTGGACACGGGACGCGAGCCGGTCCGCCGCCTTTGGATCGATTGGTCCTTGTTGAATGACGCAGCGAAACACGAGCTTCAGATGCTCTGCCGAGCAGCCGAAGCGGTCGTAAAGGTCGATGTAGCGGCGAGCCGTGTCGATGTCATCGCGCCACAAGAGGCTAGCGATCCGCCGTCCGGTCCAGACGCATTCAGGCGCCCCTGCCGAGCTCGACAGCTTCTCCGCCGCCTCTTTGTATTCAGCGATGGCCTTCGCCGCTTCCTGCTGCTCGGCCTTGGCCTGATCGGCGGCCTTCTGATCGTCGGGCTTTTGCTCGCCTTGCGCCTGCTCGGGAGGCTTCTGCTCGCCGCCGGATTGCTGGGCGGAAGCGGTGAGCGGGGACAGCAACAAAATGCCGCCGGCTAGGAAGGCGGCGGCCGATCGAACAGTGCAGCGCAGCATGGGAAGGCGCCCGACGCAGGAAGAGGTCACTTTTTGGCGTTAGACTATGAAATTTTGACGGTCCAACGGCAATCATTCTCTGTATCACTTCGCAGACGCACAAACCAGAGGAATTGGTTCAACGGCGCCTCCGAAGCTGCTATTCGTCGCATCCCCCTCGGTCGAAGTCTCACCATGCTCCGCTCCCTTGGCCTCTTTGCGCTCGTGCCCGGCGTCATCGCGCTCGCCTGGTACGGCATGGGACGGCCGATTCCCATGCCTCCCTCCCCGTTGGCTTCCGGGGACAAGCTAACGTGCATCTCCTATGCGCCGTTCCATGGCGACCAGGCCCCCTTCACCTGGGGGCTTTACATCCCCGACCAGCAGATCGCCGGCGATCTTGCGCGCCTTTCCCAATCGTCCTCCTGCGTGCGCACCTACTCGGCGAGGGGCGCGCAAGGGAGGGTGACCAAGCTCGCTTCGGGCCTGGGGCTCAAGGTCTGGCAAGGGATCTGGCTCGGGCGGAACCGGGCCGAGAATCGGCGCGAAGTCGAGGCGGCGCTGAAGCTTGCCCGCCTCCATCCCGGCATGATCGAGGCCTTTATCGTCGGCAACGAGGTGCTGCTCAGGGGCGAGCTCCCGGCCGCCAAGATCAAGACCTATCTCGAAGAGGTGCGCAGCCGGTCGGGGGTGCCGGTCACCTATGCCGATGTCTGGGAGTTCTGGCTGAAGGCGCCCGAGCTTGCGCCGGCCACCGACTTCGTCACCATCCACATCCTTCCTTATTGGGAGGACAAGCCGGTCGCCGCGGAGGACGCGGTGGCCCATGTGCGCGAGATCCGCGAACGGCTGAAGTCGGCCTTCGCCGGCAGGGAGATTTGGATCGGAGAGGTGGGTTGGCCGAGCGCGGGGCGGATGCGCGCCGGGGCGCTCCCCTCTCCCGCCAACGAGGCGCGCGTGTTGAGCGGCGTCGTGGCGGCGGCCAAGGCGGAGGGGTGGAAGGTGAACCTCATCGAGGCCTT
>JAENXG010000563.1 GCA_016649675.1 Methyloceanibacter sp. | reverse complement strand
GACATGCTGGTCACGCAGATCGAGCAGTACAAAAAGCGCGAGAAGAGAATTGGCTTCGAGCTGCTCATCGAGACCGCGCTCGGCATGGCCAATGTCGAAGCCATCGCGCAATCCTCGAAGCGGGTCGAGGCTATGTCGTTCGGCGTCGCCGACTATGCGGCGTCCACGCGGGCGCGCACCATGGGCATCGGCGCGCCGCATCCCGATTACGGCATCCTCTCAGACAAGGACGAGGCCGGCAACCGCGCCTATTACTGGAACGACCCCTGGCACTATGCGCTCTCGCGCATGATGGTCGCCTGCCGCGCCTATGGCTTGCGCCCGATCGACGGGCCGTTCGGTGATTTCTCCGATCCCGACGGCTATCTCGCCGCGGCCAAGCGCGCGGCAGTGCTCGGCTTCGAGGGCAAATGGGCGATCCATCCCTCCCAGGTCGAGCTCGCCAACAAGGTGTTCACGCCGTCTGAGGCCGAGGTGACCAAGGCCAAGCGCATCGTCGAGGCCATGAAGCAGGCGGCCAAGGAAGGCAAGGGCGCGGTGTCTCTCGACGGCCGGTTGATCGACATCGCCTCGATCCGCCAGGCCGAGGCGCTCCTCAACAAGGCCGCCGCCATGGGGATGTGAGGCGCGCCCCCCAGCGCGACACTCCCATGGTGAAGAAGACCCCAGAGCCTTCCCCGGCGCCCGATTTGCCTGCGCCGCCGGAAGGCTTGACGAAGCAGGAGACGCGTTCCGTCACCAAGCGGCGCAAGCTCCGCGCCGCCGTCGTCTATGAGATTATCCGGGTCGAGGGCGAGGGCGAGCTCGCCCGCAGCTTCGGGGCGCTATGGTGGTCGGCGCTCGCCGCCGGGCTCTCGATCGGTTTCTCGGTGCTCGCTCAGGCGCTGTTCAAGGCCTATCTGCCGAACGTTCCCGGGGCAGCGATCATCGAGAATCTGGGCTACTCGGTCGGCTTCCTCATCGTCATCCTGTCGCGCCAGCAGCTCTTCACCGAGAACACGCTCACCGCCGTGCTGCCGGTCATGGCCGGGAAGCAGTGGCAATGGCTTCCGGTCATGCTCAGGCTGTGGGCCATCGTGCTTGGCGGCAATCTGGTGGGCTGTCTCCTCTTCGCGAGCTTCCTCGCTTATTCCGGGGCGCTGTCGCCCGAGATCGCCGATGCCGTGCGCGAGTCGGCGGCAAGCTGATGGCCAACTCGCCGCCCGAGATGTTCGTCAAGGGCATCGTCGCGGGCTGGCTGATCGCGGCACTGGTGTGGATGCTTCCTTCCGCCGAAGGCACCGAGATCTTCGTCATCACGCTCATCACCTATCTCATCGCGCTTGGCGGCTTCACCCATGTGGTGGCCGGCTCGGCGGAGGCGCTTTATCTCTGGCTTACCGGCCATGAGAGCCTCGCGCGCGTTGTGTTCGGATTCTTCGTGCCGACGCTCGCCGGCAACCTCGCCGGGGGCACGCTGATGTTCGCTGTGCTGAGCTACGCGCAGGTGCGCGAGGAGATCGACGAGCGCTAGGGACCGGGGTTTTGCCCCCGGACGTGCCCCAAAATGGCCGTGTGGCCATGGTTTTATG
>JAENXG010000116.1 GCA_016649675.1 Methyloceanibacter sp. | reverse complement strand
GGCGGCGGCGCTCGCGCCGGAACTGGCAGGTTCAGCCTGCGCCAAAATGCTCGGCAGCGTGAAGAGCAAAACCAGGATCAGGGAAAGGAAAAAGGAAGTTGCCAGGGGTGCGCATGAGCGCAGAGCTTGGCGTCGCATGGTCATCGACTTAGCCCTTGTCTTTCGGCACGAAGCAAAAGGAAGCATGCTATTAGGGCGCAGCTTTAACCGCATTGTGGCCCGCACACGCGCTTCGCGTGGCTGCTCCGCCACAGTTGTGGCCTAAATGAGGTCGGCGTTGCGGCCGATCGAGCGGCATCGGCGTGGGGGAACGGAAAGCGGAAGCGAAAAGTTAGCCGTGCAAGGGACGGCCCGCCGGTCCCGCGCGCTCGCTTCCCTTTCCATCACTCAACGCTATCTTAAGGAGGCCGTCCAGCCATGCCCGCAATGAAATCTTTGGAGGATCTTTTTATCAATCTGCTCAAGGACATCTATTACGCCGAGAAGCAGATCCTGAAGGCGCTGCCGAAGATGGCCAAGAAGGCCGACTCCGAGGATCTGCGCGAGGCCTTCGAGCACCATCTCAAGGAGACCGAAGGCCAAGTCGTGCGACTTGAGAAGGTGTTCGCGCTGTGCGACCTGAAGCCCACAGGCAAGACCTGCCATGCCATCAAGGGAATTCTCGAGGAGGGCGAGGAGGACATGAAGGAGATCAAAAACCCCGACGTTCTCGACGCTGGCATGATCGCCGATGCCCAGGCCGTCGAGCACTACGAGATCGCCCGCTACGGCACGATGGTCGCCTGGGCGAGGCAGCTCGGAATGGAAGAGGCGGCTGGCCTGCTCGAGCAGACGCTCGACCAGGAGCACAACGCCGACAGGCTCCTCACCAAGCTTGCCGAAGGTGCGCTCAATCGCGAGGCCGCGTAACTGCGCTCAACACTTAATGCCCAAGAATGCAGCAGCGCGGGCCTCTCGCCCGCGCTGGACTTTTTGCGCCATAAGGCTTGCAGGCCGTGGCCGCCCCGCCTAGGGTGCGCCCGCCTCGGCCACGAGGCTTTTCATACCTTTCAGGAGATCGACATGGGACTGGTCGCCCGCACGCTCGAACGGGTCAAGCCTTCGCCGACCATGGCCATTACCAGCAAGGCGCGCGAGCTGAAGGCGGCCGGCTTCGACGTCATCGGCCTTGGCGCCGGCGAGCCCGACTTCGACACGCCGGACAACATCAAGCAGGCGGCGATCGAGGCGATCAAGCGCGGCGAGACCAAATACACGGCCGTCGACGGCATCCCCGAGCTCAAGCGGGCGGTCGCCCAGAAATTCAAGCGCGAGAATGGCCTCGCCTACAAGCCGTCCGAGATTACCGTCGGCAGCGGCGGCAAGCAGGTGCTCTACAATGCGTTGCTGGCCACGCTCGATCCCGGCGACGAGGTGATCATTCCCTCGCCCTATTGGGTGAGCTATCCCGACATCGTGCTGCTTGCTGGCGCCGAGCCCGTGATCGTCGAGGCCAAGCTCGAGGACGGCTTCAAGCTGAAGCCCGATGCGCTGGCTCGCGCCATCACGCCCAAGACGAAATGGTTCATCTTCAATTCGCCGTCGAACCCGACTGGCGCGGCTTACACGCGCGACGAGGTCAAGGCCCTCACCGACGTGCTGGTCAAGTATGAGCACGTCTGGGTGCTCTCCGACGACATCTACGAGCATCTCGTCTATGACGGCTTCAAGTTCACGACCCCTGCTGCGGTCGAGCCGAAATTGAAGGCGCGCACGCTGACCTTGAACGGCGTGTCGAAGGCCTATTCCATGACCGGCTGGCGCATCGGCTATGGCGGCGGGCCCGAGCCTCTCATCAAGGCCATCGCCACGCTGCAATCGCAGTCGACTTCGAACCCCTGCTCGATCAGCCAATGGGCGGCGGTCGAGGCGCTCGACGGCCCGCAGGCCTTTCTCGGGGACTGGGTCAAGTCGTTCCAGGAGCGCCGCGACCTCGTCGTCGCCATGCTGAACCAGGCCAAGGGTATCTCCTGCCCGAAGCCGGAAGGCGCGTTCTATGTCTATCCGTCTTGCGCCGGGGTGATCGGCAAGACCACGCGGGCCGGCAAGACGCTCGGCAACGACGAGGCGTTCGCCACGGCGCTGTTGGAGGAGGAGGGTGTCGCCGTCGTCCACGGCGCGGCGTTCGGGCTCTCGCCCTTCTTCCGCATCTCCTATGCGACCGGGGTCGCGGCGCTCGAAGAGGCCTGCCGCCGCATCCAGCGCTTCTGCGGCAATCTCAGCTGAGGCATCACGCCATGAAGTTCAGCACGAGCAATCAGATCAAAGGCAAGATCATGGAGATCCGCAAAGGGGCGGTGACGGCCGTGGTCTATGTTGCCATTGCCGGCGATACCAATGTCGAGGTGAGCGTCACCATCCCCGCGCTCGAGACCCTCAAGCTTTACGAGGGCAAGCCCGTGATCCTGATGATCAACCCGGGCGACATTATCATCGGGTGCGAGTAGGGCTTGCGGGTGAGGCCACCAAAGCCGACCGGATAAGCCGCCCTCATGGATACCATCGTCAGAGGTGAAGGCGCGGTTGGGAGCGATCCCTGTTCACGCGTTCATTGTCTCGCCGACGGCAGGCGTATCGGCTATGCCGAATTCGGCGACGCGCAAGGCCTCCCCGTGCTTGCCATCCATGGAACGCCGGGCTCGCGTTTCATGTTTGCGCTCACCCACGAGGGCGCGCGGGCGAGGGGCTTGCGCATCATCGCACCCGAGCGGCCGGGCTACGGGCTGTCCGACTACCGGCGGAGCGTTGCGCTCGCGCCATTGGCTGAGGACGTGAAAGCGCTCGCCGACGCGCTCGGTCTCGACCGGTTCGCCGTGATCGGCGTCTCCGGCGGCGGGCCTCACGCCGTGGCTGTCGCGGCTTCGATGCCTGCCCGCGTCGCGTTGCTGGCGCTGATCAGCCCGGTCGGTCCGATCGCCGAGTGCCATGGCCGCATCCGCATGTCGCGGTTGCATCGGCTGATCTTCACCGGGCTGGGACGATCGCCGCGGGCCTGCGCCACCTTCTTCTGGTCGCTGCGGAGCCTGGTGCGATGGGCGCCCGGCGCTGCCTATCGTGTATTGCTGCAGCGGGTGACCCAATCGGATCGCAGCGTCTTGGTCCGGCCTGAGGTGAGGGCCAATCTGCAGGCGGCGATCCGGGAGGCCTTGAGGCCCGGCATCGGCGGAGCGCTTCAGGACTTGCGACTGTTTTGCACGCCTTGGGGCCTGTCGCTTGCCGAGATCGACGTGCCCGCGGTCATGTGGCAGGGCAGCGACGACAGCATCGTGCCGCCGCAAGCGGCCTACCATCTTGCTGAGGCCCTGCCCAACTGCCGGCTCGATGTGATCCAGGGCGCGGGCCATTATTGGGTATTCGGGCAGTTCGGGCGCGTGCTCGACACGATCCTAGCGGCGCTTCGTAAGTGATGAGGCCTGCCTTCACTCATTGTTACCGAGCGTGGACGTAAGGACGGATGTCTGCACTGGGAGCCGCGCGGAAGTATGCGCCGCCCACAGACTATCTCTGCGCGGTCATGAATCCCACCGGCCACATCATCGAATTTTTCTGCGGCCAACCG
The DNA here is from genome assembly GCA_016649675.1 of Methyloceanibacter sp. Taxonomy (GTDB): domain Bacteria; phylum Pseudomonadota; class Alphaproteobacteria; order Rhizobiales; family Methyloligellaceae; genus Methyloceanibacter. The sequence goes on along the minus strand of JAENXG010000116.1, from coordinate 4,180 downwards.
CTCGGCCCGTACCGGCGCTGACGGCTAATCGGCAGCGCGATGCCTAGAGCTTGTCGTAGGTCAAGCAGCAACAGTCCTTCAATCCATCTTGACGCGTTTTGCAAGCGAGCTTCTCGTCGGCTCCTTGGCAAGGTTGAGGGATGGAGTCGGCGGCGAGTCCGCTCCGACACGTCGCGCTGTAATGAACGCAATTGCCGCCCAGCAGTTCTGAATTCTTCGGGCAGTGGCAGTTGTTGGGCGGCGTGCCCACCATTCCGTGTTGGCAGGTCGCGTCAGCCGCAGGCGTTCCCCCCGGCGGCTCGCAATAACCAAACTTGGTCGGGACTGCGAGAACCCTGTAGCCGGGAGGGCAGGAATGCTCGCCCGGCTTAGCCGTCTCCTTTTCTTCGAAGCCGCTTTGGCTGCCTTGACCGGCATTACCGGCGCCATACGTGGCTGCGGCGGGGTTCGTCGTGTCGCCGGTCACGCCAGGTGACGCGTCGGGAGTCGCGCTTGGAATGCCCGGGGTGGCATTTTTCCCATGGTCCACTCCTCCCGGAGCCGACTTGCATCCGAACTTTCCATCGAACATTCCGCAGACGAACGCGGCTTCGAGGACAAGCGGCGGTTCAGACACGGATGACGGCCGGATGAACTGCGCGAGGGCCATCGCTCCGTCGCCGCCGAGAGCGAGGGACAGCACCCACAGAAAAGCCGCCAGCACGAAGGCGCAAAGCACGCGCATGGAAACTCCGTCCGATGAAGTCACTGACATAATGACATAGGAACCGGATCAGAACAGCAAGACGAGGCGGCCTCCAGGAAACTGCTCGCCGAGGAGCGGCCCACTTAGGGCCCGTTCTCCCTAATCGCACCCCTTGCCACGGGCCGTTCCTCTTGACACGATGGTGTCATTAAAGGCTTGCGCGGGTGGGTGCGTCAGGAGCCTTCCCCCGCGGGTGATAACCGCAAAGGGAGGAGACCATGGGCCAAGCGCAGGGCCAACCAGCCCGCAGCCCCCGCTGCATCGCACTGGTTGGCCCCTATCTCAGCGGCAAGACCACGCTTCTTGAAGCGATCCTTGCGCGCACCGGCGCCATCGGCCGCCAGGGCACGATGGCGGGCGGCAATACGGTCGGCGACGCCTCCGAGGAGGCCCGCCATCACGGCATGAGCGTCGAGATCAACGTGGCGACCGTCGATTTCCTCGGCGACAGCTTCACCTTTCTCGATTGCCCGGGCTCCATCGAGTTCCAGGCCGACGCCGTCAATGTGCTGACCGCGTGCGACGCCGCGGTCGTGGTGTGCGAGCCCGACGAGAAAAAGGTGCCGGCGCTGCAACTGATCCTCAAGCAGATCGAGGATCGCGGCATTCCCCATTTCCTCTTCGTCAACAAGATCGACAAGGCGGAAGCGCGCGTGCGCGACATCGTGCCGATGCTGCAGCCGGCCAGCACCAAGCCGCTGGTGTTGCGCCAGATCCCCATCTGGGAGAACGACATCGTCACCGGCTTCATCGATCTCGCGCTCGAGCGCGCCTATGTCTATCGCGAGCACGCGCCGAGCGAGGTGATGGCCATTCCCGATCCGCTCGCCGTGCACGAGAAGGAAGCGCGCTTCTCCATGCTGGAGAAGCTTGCCGACTATGACGACGAGCTGATGGAGCAGCTCTTGGAGGACGTGCCGCCGCCGCGTGACAAGATCTTCGACGATCTCTCCAAAGAGCTGCGCGACGGGCTGATCTGCCCGGTGCTGCTCGGCTCGGCCGAGACGAGCCACGGCATTTTCAGGCTGCTCAAGGCGCTCCGCCACGAGGTGCCGTTCGTCGAGTCGACGGTGAAGCGGCTCGGGGTCGACAAAGCCCCCTCGTGCGCCTTCGTGGCCAAGACCTTCCACACCGCGCATGGCGGCAAGCTCTCGCTCGCGCGCGTGCTGACCGGCGCTTTCGCCGACGGCTTGACCGTGCATGGCGGGGGCGACGAGGAGCGCATCTCCGGCGTGTTCAGCGTCATGGGGCAGGAGCCGGTGAAGCGCGGCGAGGCGAAGCCCGGCGACACCGTCGCCTTCGGTCGCCTCGACAGCGTCAAGACCGGCGACACGCTCGTCGCCGAGAAGGGCAAGGCGGCAAAGATCGCGACCGCGTCCACGACCGCGCCCGTGTTCGGCCTCGCCATCGCTGCCAAGGAGAAGAAGGACGAGGTCAAGCTGACCGCGGCCATCGCCAAGATCATCGAGGAGGACCCCTCGATCTCGCTCACCCACAGCCAGGACATGGGCGAGATGTTGCTGTGGGGTCAGGGCGAGATGCATCTGCGCGTGGCTCTCGAGAAGCTCGTGCGCAAATACGGGATCGATGCGAGCACGCGGCCGCGCCAGATCCCCTACAAGGAGACCATCCGCAAGTCGGTCGAGATCCGCGGCCGCCACAAGAAGCAGTCTGGCGGGCACGGCCAGTTCGGCGACGTGGTGGTCACCATCAAGCCGCAGCCGCGCGGGGCTGGCTTCGAGTTCTCCGACGAAATCACCGGCGGCGTGGTGCCCAAGAACTACATTCCCTCGGTCGAGATCGGCGTGCGCGACTATCTGCATCGGGGGCCGCTCGGCTTCCCCGTGGTCGACGTCTCGGTCTGCCTCATCGACGGCTCTTATCACTCGGTCGATTCCTCCGACATGGCATTCCGCCAAGCCGGGCGCATCGCCATGAGCGAAGGCATGCCGCAATGCTCTCCGGTTCTGCTCGAGCCGGTCATGGCGGTCGAGATCGCGGTGCCCTCCGAAGCCACCGCGCGCATCAACTCCATCGTGTCGTCGCGGCGCGGGCAGATCCTGGGCTTCGACGCGCGCTCGGGCTGGCCCGGCTGGGACCTGGTCGAGGTGCATCTGCCTGAGTCCGAGATCCAGAACCTGATCGTGGAGCTCAGATCGGCGACGGCCGGGGTGGGCACCTTCAATGCGAAATTCGATCATCTCGCCGAGCTCACCGGCAAGGCCGCCGACCAGGTGCTGGCCGGCCGCGGCGCCAAGGCGGCTTGAGGCTCAGCGTCATTCTGAGGCGCAACTGGCAGGATGCGGGGCGCCGGATATTAAAGGGGGGATCGAATGATCGTTGTGCGCCAATCGTGGCTGGCCGTCGCCGCGCTCCTGATTCTGGTGTCAGGCTGCAGTCAGGCGAGCGAGTTTGACACCAAGGTCAAGGCTGTCACCGCGGCCGCCGATCAGTTCGTCGTGCTCGCCAAGGACTCGGCGGCGACGGGTGAGGCGCCGCGCGAGTCCGATCCAGCCGCCAAACCGCTGCTTGATCTTGTATTGGATACGACCTCGTTGCAAACCGGCCCGGTGCAGCCGATGTCGGAGCTTGAAGCGCTCAACGACTGGAACCTCGACGTGGTCAAGGTCGGGCTCGTCTACATCCTCGCCGGCACCGGCGTGACCGACATCGCGGCCCTTCCCAATATGCCCGACGTGATGGCGAAGATCAACGCCAACACCATCAAATATGCGCCGGAGATGGGCCGTTATATCGACGCACAGTTGCGCCTGCAGGGGGCGCTCATCGACACCATCAGCACATACATGGCGACCGCCGCGCAAAGCGATCTCGACCAGGCGAACTTCAAGAGCGGTCTTGCCCAGGTCCGCTCGGGCGTGGCCGGGACGCTCAACGGCGCCGTCACCACCTTCCCGACCGAAGGCCTCACCGACGCGTGGCGGCGCGACCGCCTCGCGGCGCTGTTAGCGATTGGTCCCCGGGCCGCAAAGTTCTTGCTGCCCGAGGACGTGAAGTCGCTGCACGACACGGCAACGGAGGTCGCCGGCCAAATGAGCGATCCAGAGGTCAAGGCGGGTCTCGCCTCATTTGCCGCGACGCTCGAATCGTCTCCGGCCAATCCGAGCCCTCAGTAATTCAAGCCGCAGACATGACAGACACGAAAATGGTGCTGTGGCTTACGCTCGCGTGGGCGGTGGCGGCCTACCTGATCGCGCCGAGGCTGTGGAAGCTTTACTTCCGCCGTCATCCGTTCCCGGCGGAACTGGCGCGGGTGACGCGGACCTCGGACGGCCACCCTGGCGATCCAATCAACGTCGCACTGGTTGGGAGCGATGCCGAAGTCGTGCGCGGGATGACGGCAGCCGGTTGGGTCCCGGCCGACCCGATCACCTTGTCCACCAGCGTGCGCATCGTTGCCGACTCCGTGCTGCG
>JAENXG010000023.1 GCA_016649675.1 Methyloceanibacter sp. | reverse complement strand
TCGTCCATGGCGTTGTCGAGCACCTCGGCGAAGAGGTGATGCATCGCCTTCTCGTCGGTGCCGCCGATATACATGCCGGGGCGCCGGCGCACGGGCTCGAGCCCCTCCAAGACCTCGATATCGGCGGCGGTATAGTCCTCGAGCGCGCGCGCGGCGGACCTGCCGCTGCCCGCGGACTTAGAGCCTTTGATCGGCTTCTTTTTCAGCTTGTCCTCGAGCTTGGCGAACAGGTCGCGCGATGATGCTGCCTTGCGCATGGGGTCAGGACCGCCAGATGCAAACGAATCTCTTACGAAACGGGGACGTTGTGTAGCTCGCACGCATAAGCGGCTTTTTCAAGCCACGCCTTTGCGCTTGAAGATTCAGGACGGCTGCGACTTGAAACTCAGTGACGCCCTGTCAGGCGATCTTGCCGCCGCCCACCCTGGTGATGGCGAGCACCGAAGGCCTCGGCGGCATGTTCGGATCGAAGTCGGGCCAGCGCGTGGCGGGGTCGGCGAAGGTCGAGGCGCGCTCGAAGCCTTCGAATTTGTCGGTGCCGTCACAGCCTGGATGCTGCACCGCCACGAACAGCGTCTCCTGGTCAGGCGTGAAGTAGAGGCCGCACATCTCCGCGCCGACCGGACAGCGGAAGAAGAGCTTCGACGTGCGCCGTCGCTCCCCTTCCGTCTCGAGCGCATAGAGACCGTCGGCCCGCGCGGTCTTCTCGCCCCAATGCTCGCCCTGATCGGTCGCGACCCACAGGCGCCCTTGCCCATCGACGGCGGAATTGTCGGGGCAGGTAAACCAGCCGTTTGCCGATGTCTCCGGGTTCCACAGGGCGCCTACTTCGGCGATTGCAGGATCGCCGCAACGGACCAGGATCTCCCAGCCGAACGCGTCGGCCGCGTGGTTGCCCGCGTCCGGCGTCAATTCGATGATGTGGCCGAACTCGTTGCCGGCCTGGGGATTGGCGGCATCGACGTCGGCCGGCAACCGTTTCTCATTGTAGGTGAGATTCACATAGACCTTTCCGGTCACCGGATTCGGCTGCACGTCCTCAGGCCGGTCCATGCGTGTGGCGCCGAGGAGCGTGGCGGCAAGGCGCGCGTCGATCAGCACTTCGGCCTGGCTCGCAAACCCGTTCTCGGCCGTGAGCGGACTAGACCCATGGGTGAGCGGCAGCCAGGTGACGCGCCCGTCCGCGCCAAACTTTGCCACCGACAAGGTGCCTTCCGAGAGCAGGCTGCGGTTGGCCGCGCGGTCGTTCGGATTGTAGGCGCGCGCCGAGACGAAGCGATAGAGATGCTCGAACCTTGTGTCGTCGCCGCAATAGACTACGACCCGGCCATCGGCATTGAGCACGGTCTCGGCGCCCTCGTGGCACAGCCGCCCAAGCGCGGTATGCTTCACCGGCACCGAGCTTGCGTCGAACGGATCGATCTCGACGATCCAGCCGAAGCGGTTCGGCTCGTTCGGCTCCTTGTCGACGTTGAAGCGGTCCTTGAAGCGCCCCCAGGCCTGCCACAGCCCCGGCACGCCGTAGCGCTCGTAGCTCTTGGCCTGGGCGCCGCCTATTCCTGCTAGCGGCTTGCCGCCGACCGCGCACAGCTCGCTCCAGAAATAGCCGTGGAAATTCTCCTCGGCGGTGAGATAGGTGCCCCAGGGCGTGACGCCTCCAGCGCAATTGTTGAGCGTGCCGACGATGCTTGCACCGGAGGGATCGGCGCTCGTCTTCAGCCGGTCGTGCCCTGCCGCCGGCCCATCGACGCTGATTATCGTGACGGCCGGGCTGATGCGGCGGTTGTATTTGCTGTCGAGGACTGGGCGCCAATCGCCGCCCTCCCGCGCGATCTCGACTATGGAGACGCCATGGGCGGCCATCTCGATATCGACGAGCTCCGCCGTCATGTCCTTGAAGCAGATCGTGTCCTGGCGGGGGATGCCGGGGAACATGACCTCCTCGTTGGTATATTCGTGATTGACGCAGAGGAGCCCGCGCTTGCCGTCCGTATCGAGCGGGATGAAGGCGACGTAGTCGTTGTTGTAGCCGAACTGCTTCAATTGCGCGGCGGCGCTTTGCTTCAGGGGATCGAAGGCGGGAGAATCGGGAAAGAGCGGGTCGCCCCATCGGAGCAGGATTTGCGTGCGATACCCGTCGGCGACGTGATGGGTCTCATCCACGCCGGCCGCCAACTCCTCGAAGTCGAAGCGATCCGCGCTCGGACTTTCGGCATGGCCCGCGCGGGTCGTGAGCACCGCTGGTCCGAACAGGGCCGCCGCAGCGGTGACGCCGAGCGTGCCGCGCATCATTTCGCGCCGGCTATAGCGTCGCAGGATGATGTCGCCGATCGAATCCCGATCCGCCGGACTCAAGGGGACATCGTCGTGGGCCTCATAGGCTTCCGCGCGGTTGCAGAATTGATCGGTTTTCGCCATAAGCGGGGCTCATTATGCGAGGTAAAGCGGAGCTGAAATTAGTGCGGCGCCGTGACAGATTTGCGAAGAGGAAAAATTTGGATGGCAGAAGAGACTCCCATTTGCGATTTTGGCTGGACGGCGCCTGCCTTCACGCTTCCGGGCGTCGACGGCAAGACCTATAGCCTCGAGGCCTTGCACGGGCCGAAGGGCACGCTGGTGATGTTCATCTGCAATCACTGCCCTTACGTCAAGGCGGTGATCGACCGCATCGTGCGCGACGCGGAGGAGCTCGCAGCCTATGGCGTGAGCGCGGTCGCCATTTCCTCCAACGACACGGTGCATTACCCGGAGGATTCCTTCGACAACATGAAGCTCTTCGCCGAGGCGCACCGTTTCAGCTTCCCTTATCTCTTCGATGAGAGCCAAGATGTCGCGCGGGCCTATGGCGCGGCCTGCACGCCGGACTTCTTCGGCTTCAATGGGAGCCTCGAGCTGCAATATCGCGGGCGCCTCGATGCGAGCCGCAAAGAGGCGGCCCACGCCGGCGTCCGCCGCGACCTGTTCGAGGCGATGAAAGGCGTTGCTTTGACCGGGCGCGGGCCCCGCGGGCAGACGCCCTCGATCGGCTGCTCCATCAAGTGGAAGGCCGCTTAGGCGCTCAACCACCTCATTCGGACTCGTCATGCCCGCGCCTGTCGCGGGCATCCACATCTTTGCAAACGGACACGGAATTCAAAATCGTGGATGGCCGGGATAAGCCCGGCCATGACGGACCTGGGTGTCCCGTTAACTCCCCCTTAAGCCTACCCCTTTCCCGTTTCTTTACGGGCCGCGCCTAAAATTCATCTCAAATGCGGCGGGGTTACGAGGGATGTTGATCCGTTACGCCATGTTGGTGGCGCTGGCAGCCTCAGCGGTCTGGGCCGTCATCAGCCTGAGCACGAGCGACGCACAGCTGCTTCTGGCCGATGCCGGCCAGAGAGGGCAAGCGAGCAACGTGGCGTTCTGGTTGCTTGCGGCGGTCGCGACCCTCATCAGCCTTTCGCTCTGCCGCTTTGTGGTCTTCGGGCTGCCGTCGATGGTCGACGGTTGGTACCAGGAGCACAAGTCGTGGTTCTACATGATCCTGTTCGGGGGGCTCGCCTACGCGGCGTTCTATCTGATGTAAGCGGGCCCAATCCGAACCGAGTTAGGGGGAGCCTGGCGAGAACCTTTGCTGCCGCGTCCGACGGGGGAACGCGGGGTCAGTGTAAGGTTCGGCAGGCCGGGCAAAAGTGGGGCGGCCGTCCCTAGCGGCCGCCCCATCTTTTTGCGGGAAGCGTCCTCGCTTCGTCAGACGCTGTAATACATGTCGAACTCGATGGGGTGGGGCATCATCTCGAAGCGCTCCACCTCTTCCATCTTGAGCTCGAGATAAGCGTCGATCGCATCGTCGGTGAAGACGTTGCCCTTCTTGAGGAAGGCGCGGTCCTTGTCGAGCTCCTCGCAGGCCTCGCGCAGCGAGCCGCACACGGTCGGCACCTTCTCCAGCTCCTCCGGCGGCAGGTCGTAGAGGTTCTTGTCGATCGGATTGCCCGGATGGATCTTGTTGGTGATGCCGTCCAGCCCCGCCATGAGCATGGCGGCGAAGGCGAGATAGGGATTGGCGCCGGGATCGGGGAAGCGCACCTCGACGCGCTTGGCCTTTGGCCCTGAGCCGAGCGGGATACGGCAGGAGGCGGAGCGGTTGCGTGAGGAATAGGCGAGCAGCACCGGCGCCTCGTAGCCCGGCACCAGCCGCTTGTAGGAGTTGGTGAGCGGGTTGGTGTAGGCGTTGAGCGCCTTGGCGTGCTTCAGGATGCCGCCAATATAGAACAGCGCCATTTCCGAAAGGTCGGCGTATTTGTCTCCGGCGAACATCGGCTTGCCGTCCTTCCAGATCGACTGGTGGGTGTGCATGCCCGAGCCGTTGTCGCCGAAGATCGGCTTCGGCATGAAGGTCGCGGTCTTGCCGTAGACCTGCGCCACCTGGTGGATCACGTATTTGTAGATCTGCATGGAGTCGGCCATCTTGACCAGCGGGCCGAACTTTATGCCGAGCTCGTGCTGGGCTGCGCCCACTTCATGGTGATGCTTCTCGGTGACGACGCCCATATCCGCCATGACGCTCAGCATCTCCGAGCGGAGGTCTTGCGCCGAGTCGATCGGAGGCACCGGGAAATAGCCGCCCTTGGTGCGCGGGCGGTGACCGAGATTGCCCATCTCATAGTCGGTGTCCATGTTCGAGGGCAGCTCGATCGAGTCGATCTTGTAGCCGCAATTGAAGGGGTCGGCCTTGAAGCGGACGTCGTCGAAGACGAAGAACTCGGCCTCCGGCCCGAACACGGCCGTGTCGCCGAGGCCCGTCTGCTGCAGATAGGCCATGGCCTTGCCGGCGATGCCGCGCGGATCGCGCTCATAGGGTTCGTTGGTCAACGGCTCGAGCACATCGCAGAATACCGCCAGCGTGCTTTGCGCAAAGAACGGATCGAGCACCGCGGAGTCTGGATCCGGCATGAGCTTCATGTCCGACTCGTTGATCGCCTTCCAGCCGGCGATGGACGAGCCGTCAAACATGATCCCGTCGTTGAACGCGTCCTCGTCCATCTCGCGCACGTCCATCGTGACATGCTGCATCTTGCCCCGTGGATCGGTGAAGCGCAGGTCGACGAACTTGATTTCCTCGTCCTTGATCTTCTTGGTCACACTTTTAGCGTCTGCCATCGTACTCCCCTGTCATTTGCATCATGAAGCCGCCCTGGTGATGTTGGCGGCGGAAAATATCAGCTCCGGCCCGCGCCATGCCGGTGGGTCGCGATCCTCGTCAGATGGCGTCGTTGCCCGTTTCGCCCGTGCGGATGCGCACCGCCTCCTCCACGTTCGACACGAAGATCTTCCCATCGCCGATGCGGCCGGTCTTGGCCGAGGCGATGATGGCCTCGATCGCTTTCTCCACCATGTTGTCGCCGAGCACGAGCTCGAGCTTCACCTTGGGCAGGAAGTCGACGACATATTCGGCGCCACGATAGAGCTCGGTGTGGCCCTTCTGGCGCCCGAACCCTTTAGCCTCGGTCACCGTGATGCCCTGGAGCCCGATCTCTTGCAGGGCTTCCTTCACCTCATCGAGCTTGAATGGCTTGATGATCGCCTCAATCTTTTTCATTGTTTTGCTGCACCTCCCTTGGACGCAAAGAAGCGCTTAGCCGCGCGCTTCCGTCCGTTATCCTCCAACACTGTGGGCCAGCCGAAGCACGCCCTATGCCAATCCTCCGCGCGCAAGTTTTGTCTCTCGTATCAAGGCTCTATGACGATCGGGCGGAGGCCGGCGGCAGCGCGCCAGGCATCGTTGCTCAAGCCTTAGGCTGGTTGCATAAGGATTAAGCAGATTTGCACAGCCAGCGCCATGATTTGCTTCTCTGCCGCGGCTTTGCTCTACGATGCCTGCCGGCGATGAGCGGGAAATCATGATCGAGCTTCTAACCGCAGAAGAGATGGCGCGCGCCGATCGTCTCACCATCGAGGGTGGGGTGCCGGGCGAGGCGCTCATGGAGAACGCGGGACGCGCCGTGGCCGACGAGATGTCTCGCCGCTTTCCCGACGCGTGCACCGTCGCGGTCTTGTGCGGCCCCGGCAACAATGGCGGCGACGGCTTCGTCGCGGCGCGTTACCTGAAAGAGCGGGGCTATAAGGTCAGACTCGGCTTCAATGGCGATCCGGCGCGTCTGCCTCAAGATGCCGCCGCCATGGCCAAGCGCTGGAGCGGCGCGCGCGAGCCGCTTGGTCCAGGCCTTCTCGCCGGCGCGGCGGTCGTGGTCGACGCTCTCTTCGGAGCGGGCCTCTCCCGCCCGATCGAAGGCGAGCTTGCCGCCCTGATTGATAGCGTGAACGCTTCCGGTCTTCCTGTCTTGGCCGTCGACGTTCCGAGCGGCATCGACGGCACCACCGGCGCAGTCAGGGGCACATCCATCCGAGCGATCGCGACCGTGACCTTCTTCCGCCTGAAGCCAGGGCATTTGCTCTTGCCGGGGAGGGCGCATTGCGGAGAGGTCAGTCTCGCCGAGATCGGCATTCCTTCGAGCCTGCTCGCCACGATCCGCCCGCAGACCTTCGTTAATGAACCTGCGCTCTGGCTCGTGCACTTTCCCTGGCCGAAGCCGGAAAGCCACAAATATGCCCGCGGCCATGCCGTCGTGGTGTCGGGGCCTGTCTATAGCACGGGCGCGGCGCGCCTCGGCGCCCGTGGCGCGCTGAGAGCAGGCGCCGGCCTCGTCACGGTCGCAAGCCCACGGGACGCCATCGCGGTCAATGCCTCTCAGCTCACCGCCATCATGGTGCGTGAGGCCGATGACGCGAGGGGGCTCACGAGCCTTCTCGCCGACCCGCGCAAGAACGCCGTCCTGATCGGGCCTGGCGTTGGGGTAGGGGAGCGCACCAAGGAGATGGTGTTTGCCGCCCTGGCCTCGAAGGCCGCGATCGTCCTCGATGCCGACGCGCTCACCTCATTTGCCGACGACCAGAGCTCGCTCTTCGCCGCCATCCTGGCGCGCACGGCCCCGGTCGTGCTCACGCCTCACGATGGGGAGTTCGCGCGGCTGTTCGGCGACGTTGCGGCGGCCTCGAAGCTCGATCGGGCGCGGGAAGCTTCATCGAGATCAGGTGCCGTCATCGTGCTCAAGGGCGCCGACACGGTGGTTGCCGCGCCTGACGGCGCTGCCTCGATCAATGCGATCACGAGCCCATGGCTTGCGACCGCCGGAACCGGCGACGTGCTGGCCGGCATGGTTCTCGGACTGCTGGCCCAAGGGATGCCAGGCTTTGAGGGGGCAAGCGCCGCGGTTTGGCTGCACGGGGCGGCAGCGCGCGCCTTCGGTCCTGGGCTGATCGCCGAGGACGTGCCGGAGATGCTGCCGTCCGTGTTGCGCGAGCTTCGCGATGCCTCTCCCAGGCCTCCGAAGGATCCTAGCTAGCGCAGGGAAATCTAGGAAAATGGCCCCTCCGATACGGCTTGGTGACCCTGTGTTGACACACTCCGACCTTATGAGGGACATGAGAGGCTAGGTTTATGGGGGAGCGGGTTTCCTGACCGTCATGCGATCGTCGCGGCTCAAGCTTTCCGGGCTCATTCTCGTCCTTGTCGCGCTCGCCTCAGGAGGCGCCAGCGCCGATGAGGACAAGACGCTTCTGCGCGCCCGCGAGGGCGCTGCCGCGCTCATGCGCGGCCAGTATGACAAGGCCATTGCCGCCTACGACGATGCGCTGAGCGCGCCCGACATCGCCGACTTCATCGAGGCGAGCATCTACAGCGATCGCGGCGTCGCCAAATGGGGGCTGAAGCAGACCAAGGAGGCGATCGAGGATTTCAACAAGTCAATCCAACTCGCTCCCGACAATGCCACCGTCTACAACAACCGCGGCAACGCGCTCATGGATCTCGGCCACCCCGACGAAGCGGTGAAGGACTTCGACCGGGCGATCGCGCTCTCGCCCAATTACGGTGCGGCCCACAACAATCGGGGCAACGCCCATGCGGCGCTCGGCCAATACGAGCCGGCCTTCCAGGATTTCCGCAAGGCCGTCGAGCTGATGCCGACCAGCGCGGTTCCTTTCAACGGACGCGGCAAGGCCCATTCCGAGCTCAAGCGCTATCATGCCGCGGTGCGCGACTTGACCCGCGCCATCACGCTCAACCCGAAATATGCGGCGGCTTACGACAACCGCGCCCAGGCCTATCTCGCCATCGGCATGTACAAAGAAGCGTCCGACGATGCGACGCAAGCCATCACGCTCCAACCCGATCAGCCCAATGCCGATCTCCTGCTGTTGCGCGGAAGGGCCTATGCCGGCGACAAGAAGTTCAATCCGGCGGTGGACGACCTGAACAAGGTGATCGAGCTGAAGCCCGAAGTCGCCGACGCCTATATCGAGCGCGGCATGGTGTTCGCGCAAACGCGCCGTTTCGACGACGCCATCGGCGATCTGACCCGCGCCATCGAGATCGACCCGAAAAACGTGAAGGCCTACGCCATGCGCGCATCGGCGCGGCTCCAGGCCGAGGCCAACGACGACGCGCTGAGCGACGTCAACGCGGCGCTCGAGATCGCATCCAACGATCCGCTCGCCTTGCGCGTCAGGGGAAATGTCTACGAGGCGCTGACCCGTAACGACGAGGCGATCGCCGACTACAATGCTGCGCTGGCGCAAGACCCGTTTCAGACCGAGAGCCGCGAGGCGCTGCAGCGCCTCGGCCAAGAGGTTCCGCCGGAAGAGGGGCAGCCCTTGGGCCCGCCAGTCTCGGGCTGGGTGATCAAAGAGCCTGAATCAGGCCGCTACATCGCCAGCAACCCGAAATACGCTTCCCTCAGGGTCGAGCTCGAGATGTTCGGGTCGGGCAAGCCCAAGATCGTGGAATGGAAGGTGATGAAGGACGCGCTGTCCGGCATCGGGCTGTTGCAGTATTACGCGGGCGATTTTGGCGAAGGGCAGGACACGAGCCTCGAATATGTGGCCATCGTCGATATCCGGGCCAACAAGGTGCTCTCGGTGGAGCCCCATAGCTGGGGACCGGCCGCCGCTCAATGGAACTGGCAGGCCGTCTCGGTGGTCGTCACCGACCCAGACGGCAACGCCAACGAGGTCCAACTCCGCAAGGCAAGGAGAACCGCTCCGGCCGCCCCCACCGATTTCTGGGGATTTGAGCAGCCGCGCGCCGCCGACAACAGCGCGGGCGGCGGTGGCAGTACCGGCGGACGCCGCGCGGCGCGCCGTGGCGGTGGAGACAGCGGCGGTGGCGGTGGTGGCGGCGGCGGCGGTATGTTCGGCTGGCTGTTCCGGTGATGCTCGACGCATCTCCCATGCCATCCCCTGGGCATGACACGCCCGCCCCATGACCTTATTCCTGGCGAGCGTGCGCGATGCCGGCGAGGCCGCGATGGCGATGAACGCTGGCGCCGATATCATCGACCTGAAAGACCCGCAAAGGGGCGCTCTCGGCGCTCTTGACCGCAAGACGATCGAGGCTTGCGTGCGGAGCGTTGCCGGACGGGCGCCCGCGAGCGCGACGATCGGCGACCTCCCGCTCGATGGCGAGACCATCCGCGACGCGGTGCTGGCGACGGCCGCTTTAGGCGTGGACTACGTCAAGCTCGGCCTCTTTCCGGGAGGTGACGCTCGCGCCTGCCTGCGCCTGCTCGAGGCCGAGAGGTCGCGCGTCGGCCTCATCCTTGTCCTCTTCGCCGATGCCCAGCCGGATTTCGATGCTGTACGAGAAGCGGCAAGGATCGGCGCTCGCGGCGTGATGCTCGACACTGCCGGCAAGACCGGCGGCTCGTTGCTGGATCATCTGTCCCTCGACACGCTTGCCCGCTTTGTGGATGCCACCAAGGCGGAAGGGCTCATCGTAGGTCTTGCCGGGTCACTCAAGGCGAACCACGTGCCGAAGCTTCTCGCGCTCGCTCCCGACCTGCTTGGCTTTCGCAGCGCGCTCTGCCGGGGAGGGGCACGGACTCAATCCCTCGATCCGGTCGCCTGTGCCGCGATACGGGCGCTCATCCCACGGACGCCGCCGGTTTTGCCAAAGGGCGACTTGGCTGACTTCGCCCCACAAGCGTTATGCTAGGGGTGGGCGCGCGGTTTTGCACCACAACGGAGCCTGGGCGATGGCGGAACAGCGACTGAAGGGCGCAGAGCCCAGAAACGCCCCTGGCGCGGCGAGGGCCTCCGACCGCATCTTCGTCCACGACTTTGTGCTCGACGTCGAGATCGGCGTCTACACCAATGAGAAGGGCGTCACTCAGCGCGTCCGTTTCTCTGTCGATGTCGACCTCAAGCCCTCAACCGTCGCGCTCGAAGACGATATCGGCAAAGCCTTCGACTACGACACGATCATCAAGGGCATCAAGTCCATCATCGCGCGAGGCCATATCAACCTGGTCGAGACCTTGGCCGAGGAGGTGGCGGAGCAATGTCTCGCCCATCCGCGCGCGGCCGCCGTCACCGTCAAGATCGAGAAACTCGACAAGGAGCCAGGCGCTGTCGGCGTCGAGATCATGCGCTCCAAAGCGGGGGGCTGACGATGGGCCCCCAAGCCTTGTCCGAAGCTGCTCGCCCTGCGCCGCTTGCCGCGGAAGCGCAGCCCATCGTGGTGAAGCTCGGCGGCAGCGTGGTGCGCTCGGGCGAGCTTTCCCCATGGCTCGACGCGATCGCGGCGGCGCCCGTGCCCATCGTCGTCGTGCCGGGAGGAGGGGCGCTCGCCGACGAGGTGCGCGCCTGCCAGGAGCGTCTCGGCTTCGGCGATGCGTCGGCCCACCGCATGGCGCTGCTCGCCATGGATCAGCTTGCCTGGGCGGTGGCGGGATTGCGGCAAGGCTTCCAGGTCGGCGCGACCGAGGATGATCTGAGGGCCGCGCTCGGCCGAGGCTCTGTCGCCGTCTGGGCACCTTATGCGCTGATCGCCGAGCGGACCGACCTCGAAGAATCCTGGCGTCTCACCTCCGACAGCCTCGCGCTCTGGCTCGCTTCAAGGATCGGGGCGGCGCGCTGCTATCTGATCAAGTCCATCGCGCGCCAGAAGACGCGCATGGGGGCTGAGCAGCTTTCTCGCGACGGCGTCGTCGATGAAGCCTTTCCCTCCATGCTGAAGGACGCCGGCGTCAAAGCCTTCCTGCTCGGCCGCGGCGATCAAGCGGCATTTGCCTCTTTCCTGTCGGGAAGGGACGCGAGGGCCACTCCCTCCGGCGCAGAGATCGATTAAGCGTTCAGAATAAGGCGGCATGCTCTCGCCCTTCGCCCGCGAAGCGGGTTAGAACGGGCAGGCAAGCTCAAGAGCGCGACCGCGATGGCTGAAAGCATCTTGTTCCTGACCGGACATCTGGCGCGGCCGCGGCTCGAGGCCGTGCTTCAGGGCATGAATGCGAGCTTCGGCTGGAAGGTGCTCGATATCGGCGTCAAGGTGGCGGCGCTCATGACCGAGGAGATCATCGCGCGGCGGCTGCCAAAGCCGGTCGAGGCCGACAAGATCCTGCTGCCCGGCCGCTGCCGCGCCGACCTGGAGCGCTTGAGCGAGCGCTTCGGCGTGCCCTTCTTGCGCGGGCCCGACGAGCTGAAGGACATTCCCATTTTTTTCGGCCGCGCGCGGAAGGCGTCCGACATGACCAAATACGACATCCAGATCTTCGCCGAGATTGTCGATGCCTCCGCGCTTGCCGTGGACGCCATCGTGAAGCGCGCGGAAGGCTACGTGCAGCGTGGCGCTAATGTGATCGATCTCGGCTGCCTGCCCGACACGCCCTTTCCGCATCTCGAGGAGGCGATCCGGACGCTGAAAGAGATGGGCTACAAGGTTAGCGTCGATTCTGCCGACTCGGGCGAGCTGTTGCGCGGCGGTAAAGCGGGCGCTGATTACCTCTTGAGCCTCAACGAGGAGACCCTGCACATCGCGGATCAGGTCGCCTCGGTTCCGGTGCTGATTCCCAAAGACCATGGCGACCTCGCTTCGCTCTACCGCGCCATGGACGCGCTTGACGCCAAGGGGCGCCCCTATCTCGCCGATCCCGTGCTTGATCCCATCAATTTCGGCTTTACGGCCTCGCTCGAACGCTACGCGCAAGTCCGCCGCGAGCGCCCCAAGGCAGAGCTGCTGATGGGCACGGGCAATCTCACCGAGCTCACCGATGCCGACACGACCGGCATCACTGCCGTCCTGCTCGGCATCGCGTCCGAGCTCCACATAAAGAACGTGCTCGTGGTGCAGGTAAGCCCGCACACGCGGCGCACCGTCGAGGAGCACGACATCGCCCGGCGCATCATGTATGCCAGCCGCGCTGAGCACGAGCTGCCCAAGGACTATGCCGACGGGCTGCTTGCGCTTCATGCGCGCCGGCCATTCCCGCAGACGCCAGAGGAGATCACGCAAGCCGCACGCGAGGTGCGCGACAAGAATTTCCGCATCGAGATCGCCGAGGACGGCATCCATGTCTATAACCGCGACGGCCACCACGTAGCCCAGGAGGCCTTCGCGCTCTTCGCCAAGCTCGGGGTCGAGGCCGACGGGGCGCATGCCTTCTATCTCGGCGCCGAACTGGCTCGCGCCGAAATCGCCTGGAGGTTGGCCAAACGCTACGCTCAGGACGAGCCACTCGATTGGGGCGTCGCTGCCGACGCGCCTGCCGACGACAAGACGCGGCTCAAAGAGGCCGGCCACACGCTGATCGCCAAGCGGAAACGCGAAGCCTCGTGAAAGCGTTTAAGAGCTGACCGCCATGCCCATGATCCGGGAAACCATCGTCATCACGCTCAACGAGGAGGGGCGGGTGCATATCGCGCCGCTCGGCCTCATCGCGGATGGAGATGGCTGGATCCTCGCCCCGTTCAGGCCCTCGACGACGCTCGACAATCTCCGCGCCACGCCCTACGCGGTGGCGAACTTCACCGACGACGTTCTGATCTTCGCGAGCTGTCTCGTGGGGCAGAAGGACTGGCCGACGCGGGCCTCCACGCACGTGCCCGGAGCGGTGCTCGAAGGCGCGCTCGCTTATGCCGAGCTGGAGGTCGACCATGTCGAGGAGGACGAGCAGAGGCCGCGGTTTCATTGCCGCGTGGTGCATGAGGCGAGCCACGCGCCGTTCAAGGGCTTCAACCGGGCGCAAGGCGCGGTGATCGAGGCGGCGATCCTCGCCAGCCGCCTGCATATGCTGCCGCGGGAGAAGATCGAGCGCGAGCTCGGCTATCTGCAGATCGCCGTGGAGAAGACGGCGGGCCCGCGCGAGCACGAGGCCTGGCGGATCCTGATCGAGAAGATCGAGGACCATTACAAGCACGGCCCGGAGGGCGCGCGCTAGATTTTGGCCGCCATTCGGCAAGCTTCGCCACCGTGTGGATGTTGCGCGCCGTCCCAGCTTTGGCGGCGGGGATCTTCAGCTTGGAATTGGCCATCCCGTCACCGTAATAGACGTAGATTTCTCGCCTCCCCAGCCGTAAGTCCTCATCCGTCTGGCCGACGAGCCGATGCAAGGCGTCGGCGGGGGGCGGCTGATCGAGAAAGATGGCGACGGTGCGAGGCATCTCGGGAAAAGGGTTGTACGCCAGAACGTCGGCAATTTCGGCAGATGTCCGCACCAGAACGCCGACTGGCTTGCGCGCGTAGACGCTGAGGCTGTTCTCGAGCGTCGCCTTCACCTGGGCTTCGGTTCCGTCGCTGGCGAAAACCACGTTGCCGCTCGCGATATAGGTTCGAACGGCTGTGAAGCCTGCGACCTCGCACATTCTCGTGAGTTCGCTCATCAAAAGCTTGCCGGTGCCACCGACGTTGACCGCGCGCAAGAGAGCCACGAAAACAGTCATCATGCTTGTGTATACGACGAGCCCAAGCACCATCCAGCCGCATTTGCCTCTTACCACCGCGGCCATCTAAAAGATCGAGGACCATTTCAAGCAGGGGCAGGGTGATGACCGCGATCAAGCACGTTACGGGAACAGCCTTTATCGTGGCCGAGTACCGCGCGCGAGAGAACGAAGAGGCCCATCCGCTCTACGTCGATCGGGTCGTTCCCATCTTTCTCGATGCAAGGACCAGAGCGGCGGCGGATGCCATTTCCGCCGGCTTCCCGGCGACCGAAAAATTGCCGAGGCTTAGAACCCGCTATTTTGACGACAGGCTGGACGAGCAGCTCGGCAGTGGCTGCCGGCAGGTCGTGATCCTAGGCTCAGGCCTCGACACGCGGGCCGTGCGCAAGCGCTCGCCAGGCGTCGCCTATTTCGAGATCGATGACGCCAATACCTTGAATTTGAAACAGGCGCGCTATGCGGAAAACGGGATCGATGCCCCAGTGGCCTTCATCCCCGGCAACTATGTCGCCGCGGGTGTTCTGCCGCTGCTCGAGAGCAACGGCTTCGACGCCGGCTTGCCGAGCTTCTTCATCTGGGAGGGCAATACGATGTATCTGACCCGCCCCGCCGTCATGAAGGTCCTGGCCGACCTGAAAGAGCGCGTGCGCCAGTTCGCCATCTCATTCGATTATATGGACGAGGCGGTGGTGGCACGGACGACCGGCGAGCTTCAGACCACGACCTTTGTGGAGCGCTTTGCCGCCATGGGTGCGCCCTGGCATTTCGGCCTAGACGATTTGGACGCGCTGGCGGACGAGGCGGCCATGACCATCGCCGACGCTGTGACGGTTGGCGGGCTGCATCGAACCTATTGGCCAGATCGGCCCTTAGATTCGATCGTCTACGACCACTATTCGCTCTGCACGCTGAAGCCCCGCGCCGCGTGAGCTGGGTCAGCGCCCTTCACGCGCTCGATTCTGGGTGCGCTATCTCGGTCCGATGTAGGGATTGTTGTAGCGCGCATCCACGCAGTGGTCGCCGTCCCAGTAGCGATATTGGCCGCAGCTCACTGGACGCACCGGCACCTCGAGC
The DNA here is from genome assembly GCA_016649675.1 of Methyloceanibacter sp. Lineage (GTDB taxonomy): Bacteria > Pseudomonadota > Alphaproteobacteria > Rhizobiales > Methyloligellaceae > Methyloceanibacter. The sequence continues at coordinate 1,811 of JAENXG010000023.1, read as the reverse complement.
ACGACAGGCGGCGATTCCTGGACGATCACGGGCGGCGCGACAATGACCGTATCAGGGCCATAGCCATGATTCCGATAGTAGCGGCGCCAATAGTCGACTTTCACGATGGCGCTCGGAGCGGCGTCTAAGGCAGCGACGGCCGGCAGGGGGCCTGCGTTGGCATGGCTCGCCGCAAGTCCGAGAAACATGCCACCAGCCATGAAGGCCGTCATCAGAATGGGGGATTGACGCATTTGACACTCCGTCTTTTCGTTTCGTTCTTCTTCGAACCGCACAAGGCTTCGGCCCAGGCCGGAGCATGATCTAGCACAATCAACAATTTATTTCGCCTGTCGAGAAGGCCGCGGCCCCCGGCGCGAGCCTGCTCGTCAAGAGATCGAGAACTACGGCTCCCCGGCAGCGATCAGTCCCTGTGTTACCGGCCGCACGCGCCCACCTCTTGATCCAAAGCTGATGCAAGCGGGGCGGGTTCGCGGCGCGTCAGAGGAATGCGAAGGCGAGGGCGATTGCAATGCGGTAGATGCCAAAGGGTATGAAGGTGCGGGTCCGAACAAAAGCAAGCAAGAACTTGATGCTGAGGAGAGCGACGAAAAAGGAGGAGATGAAACCAGCGGCGAGGACACCAAATTGCTGAGGCGCGAACGAGGACGCATTCTTGAAAAGGTCATAGAAAGTGGCAGCAAGCATGGTCGGCACGGCGAGAAGGAAAGAGAACTCCACGATCGCGCTCCGACTTAGTCCGAGAATAAGGCCGCCGACGATCGTGGCGCCTGCCCTCGATACGCCTGGCACGATCGACAGGCTCTGGAACAGCCCGATCAGCACCGCTTTAGAGTATGAGATCGAGGCGACGTCTCCGACGGCATCCTCTCCTTCCTGATGCAGCAGCTCGAAAACGATGAGTGCTACGCCCCCCAATCCGAGGGCCCACAGCACGACAGTGTCACTACCGAAAAGGTAGGTCTTCACCACGTGATAGAGGGCGAAGCCAATCAGGCCAGTAGGAACGAATGCTGCTAACACTCTGCCAAGGACGGCCGGGACCAAAAACTGTCTCCAATAGAGGACGATCACCGACGCGATTGCCCCGAGCTGTATTGCGATCTCGAAGCTCTTTTGAAAGTCGGTCTGTGCGAGCCCCAAGAGCCTGCTCGCCAAGATTAGATGTCCTGTCGATGAAATCGGCAGGAACTCCGTAATCCCTTCAACCACCCCGAGGATGATGCTTTGCAGCAGCGTCATCGTGCGGTTTCAGGGTATCGACAGGAATTTGTCTCCGTGACGAAGAGCCACAGGGATCGAATCGAAGGGCGTTTTCGGACGAGCATCGCTAATTATCATCTCGAGAAATAGGGGCGCTCCAGCAATGCGGCCAGCATGTTCGGCTCAGCTAAGCACCAAATAGATGCACAGCCCTGCCGTAAGCAACCCGAGCATCGCAGCGAATGCCAGCTCAACACGCGTGTCGGGCGCCGGGCGCGGTTCAGGGTCGTCGATCAGCGTTGCCGTACGGTAGAAGCGCACGGTAGCGACGAAGATGAGGCCTACACCGAGGACGATGAGAGCAATGCCATCGTAACGTCCAAGCGGCTTTGTCAGTGGTCGATCCACATGCGGTTCGCCGCCTCGACGGAGACTCTACTCGCAAGGACAATCATGAACAGATTGAATTTTTCGACGACAAATCCGAATGCGATCACCACGATACCGGTACGAATCCAGGCGAGAAAAGTCCGCTCATTGGCGGCGTGATCGGAATATTCTTGGATCATGATGTCTGCCACCGATAGGCATGTACGCGGCGTTTCCCC
>JAENXG010000537.1 GCA_016649675.1 Methyloceanibacter sp. | reverse complement strand
GCCGATGAGATCGCCGAGGCCTGGCACGATTTCTCAGCCCTTGCCTATGTGTGGCTCGCCCTCAATACGCTCATCCTCGCCATACTCTATGTGGTGCTCGGCCGTATCCTCGACCCGCTCAAGTCACTCTCCAAGGGCATGCTCAATCTCGAGGATGGCCACTACGCCACCCGGCTTGCGCTGCCCAAGGTCAAGGAGCTTGCTGTCATCACCGAACGCTTCAACACGCTCGCGGGCGCGCTCGACACGGCGCGCGACGAGAACAGCCGCCTCTATCGCCAGCTCATCACCGTGCAGGAGGAGGAGCGGCGCACGATCGCCAACGAGCTCCACGACGAGGCGGGCCCCTGCCTGTTCGGCATCACCGCCAATGCCTCCTCGATCCAGAATCTTGCCGATCAGCTCCCCGATAGGCGCACCGCCGAGATTTCCCGCCGCGTCGGCGAGATTCTCTCCATCACCGAGCGCCTCAAGCTGATGAACCGGGTGCTGTTGAAGAAACTCAGGCCCGGCCCGCTCGGGCGGGTGAAGCTGTCCGAGCTTCTCGACGAGCTCATCGTCGGGTTCCAGCGGCGCCATCCCGATACGGATGTCCATGTTTCCTTTGGCACGCTCGCCGATTCCTATGGCGAGGCGGTCGACCTCACCCTCTATCGCTGCATCCAGGAGGGCATCACCAACGCCATCCGCCACGGCAACGCCGACCATCTTTCCATCGACCTTGCCGAGGAGCCTGCGGCGCGCCGGAACGGCGGCAAGCGGCCGCTCGCCAAGCTCGCCTTGAACCTCAGCGACGACGGCAAGGGGATTGCGGCATCGACGCCGAAAGGCTTTGGCCTGACCACCATGACCGAACGCGTGCGTTCTCTCGGCGGCTCTTGCGTGATCGACAGCGCGCCGTCCACGGGAACCGTGATCCGGGTGGAGATCCCCCTGCACCGCGCAAGCGAGAAGCGCGCGCGAACGCCTGAATTGGTTGGAGAGATGTCATGACCCGCGTCCTCGTCATCGACGACCATCCAATCGTGCTGCAGGGCTGCCGGCAACTGCTCGAGGACCCCGGCGTCGAGCAGATCGTCCAGGCGCAGAGCCTGGCCGACGGCTTCAGGCTCTATCGCACGCAGAAGCCCGATGTGATCATCGTCGACCTCGCCATGCGGACGGGGGCCCTGGGCGGGCTTTCCTTCATCCGCCGGCTTCGGCTCCACGACCCGAAAACTCCGATCCTCGTCTTCACGATGCACTCCGACCCGGTCATCGTCAGCCGGGCGCTTGAGGTGGGCGCCACCGGCTATGTGCTCAAGGACACGTCCTCCGACGAGGTGCTGAAGGCCTTTCAGAGGGTGCGCGAAAACCGGCCCTATCTCAGTCACGACCTCGCCTCGGAGGTCGCCTTCATGGAGGCGAGGGGAACCACCAATCCCCTGCGGCGCATGACGGTGCGGGAGCTGCAGACGCTTGCGCTCGTGGCCGAGGGGAAGCCTTACGGGGTGATCGCCGAGAATCTGCACGTGAGCTATAAGACGGTTGCCAACACCTGCACGCAGCTGAAAGCGAAGCTCGGCGTGCGCACGCTCCCTGAGCTGATGCGCATCGCCATCCAGCACCTGCCTTCCGCCACGGCGAGAGCGCCGCGCGAGTGGTCGTAACGGGTTTCGCCGAGAGTCTCGTAAACTCGCCTTCGCACACTTCAAGT
>JAENXG010000028.1 GCA_016649675.1 Methyloceanibacter sp. | reverse complement strand
GCAAGCGGCGCTCAAGGTCCGTTCGCCATTCTAAGAAAAGACCATGTGCAACAGTATCGAGTCTTAGAACCGGCACCGTTTGATAGGGGATTAGTTCCGCGCAAACGGCCTCAGGGGTCAAAGTATCAAAAGTATCAAAAGTCTCCCAGGCCACCTTCCGCGCGCCGGTGTCAGGATATCGGTCAACGCTTTTCCAATCAGGCTGCTGGTCGGGCCAGATCAGAAGACCGAAGCGCTGAATTAGGCCATCGTCGCCGGCGCCACCGCTCACCGCCCGCCGAACGTACTCAGCAAGCCGCCCCGGCTGTGTCGAGCCGATGAGGCTCAAGCAGGCGGCTTCAATGTGTGTTCTCCCGCGCCCGATGCGGTCGAAGGTGTAACGCTCCTTTCCGCCCCACGCAGTCAGGAAGAAGCCACGCGCCGCAGCGTATTCCTCCCGGTCAAGTGTCTTTAGTAGTGAGACCAACTCATCGCGGTGGGCGAGCATCCCATTTGGGTTCTGCGCGAGTATCTCACCTAGCTTTTCGTAAGTGGTGTCGCTGGTGACATAGCGCCGCTCGATGGGCTCCGTGGGTTCCAGATCGGCAAAGACGAGGGATGCACTTGCGTCCTTTTTTAGAGAATTCTTGAACGTGGCTTCTGCTGCCTCTTTCCGCATCTTCCAGAGCTGAAGCGTCTTGGCGTACTCCGCTGCTTCCGTGTCATACGTTTCGCGAGCCTTAACCTCTAGCCGGTGGAGCGGCTTTAGCGCCTCGCCAATTGCGGGCGTCTTCATCACGCCCGGCCGGCCGACGACACATGCCCACAAGTTCGCGACTTCCACCCAATCCGTTTGCACCTCGGGTGCAATGCCGATCTTGCGGCCAAGGACTGAGCCGAGAGCGACGAGCGCGGCGATGCCCACGAAATCGGGCGGACATTGCATCCGCTCGCTAATGTCGCTCACCCACGGCGCGATCTTCTCAGGCAGTAAGGCGATATCAAAAGCAGCAACGGGCGAAAGCCCTTCCGGCAGAGACATCGGCTCGGGCCACCTATCATCTTGGCTTGCCGAAGGTTCGGGCTTTGACGGTTCCCATGCGGGAGCAGCGCGGAAACGCTCCGCGAGAGCTTTAGTAATCGCCGCGCTATCCAGACCTTCGTTCTGGCGCAGAATAATCCAATCCGAAACGTCGCCCTTGGGTGACAACTCGGGGAAGCGAACGACGCGGAGTTCGCGCGCGATACCTTCGAGGGCCAAGCCAACTTGCGCTTGGTGCTTCTCCCCTTTGATGTCGTTGTCGCAGAGAAGGAAGACGCGCCGGCCGCGGAAGTGCTCCGACAGCTCCTCCTGCCAACTTCCTTCACCCCCGGCATTCGTGGTAGCGGTGAAGCCTAGGGCGCGGAGGTTGTCGGCGTCCTTCTCGCCGCCAGGGATCAGCACCGGCTGATCGGCGTTCTGCATAATCTCGGTCAGGTGATAGGGCACGCGGCGCACACCCTTCAGGCTCCAGATGAACTTGCCGCTGCCGTCAGGTCGGCGCTGACGAAAGTCCTTGGGATCGTAGCGGACGACTTGGTAAAGCTCCTTGCCGTTCTCGTCGGTATAGGAATAGGTCGCGGCGATAGTGCCGAGCCCGTTGGTCTTGCCGTTTGGCTTTGCCGCGGCGTCGGGGTCGCCCCACAGATGAAGGTTCTTTAGTGCGGCCATGACGCTCTCCTGTGTGCATCCACCGTGGCACTTGAAGAGCACTCGGCCGTCGTGTCCTGCACTGATGGATAATGATGGTGTTCTGTCGCGATGCGCTGGGCACTTGGCAGAGCCAGAGGACCCGTGCCAGCGCCCCTTGAGCGCCTCCGTGAGTTCGATAGCATTCACAGGGGCCCTCCATTATCGAGGGCCGCATAGTGGTAGAGAGCGGCGTGATAGAGCTGGGGCGGAAGACGCTCGAAGTCGGCTAGCACCGAGTCTAGAGGCTCTCCGCCTTCTACGGCTATCAGTGCCTCAAGGAGGCAACGCTCGCCGCATCGGTGAAGGTGAGCCGTTTGGCGTTGCCTTCTGGCGGATCGTTTGCTATCTATTGGCTTCCAGCTTTCGATTACCAATTCTCTACCGACGCCGGGTGCCAGCCCGGCGTTTCGGTTTTCAGGCAGCGCTCGCATGTGGCACCGCCTTTCCGGCGTCGAGCTCCGCAGCGTCGCTGGTTGAAGTGCGCGGAGCTGTTAGCTTCGCCTCGGCCCACGCATCTAAGTTCGCGTGTGTGTAAACCGCTCGGTTGCCGAAGATCGAATAGACGGGACCGCCGCCGACCGTCGCCATCTTCTGCAATGTCGTCTTGCCGATTATCAGTCCGCGCTGGGTTAGATAGCCCGACGCTTCTTCTCTAGTGAGATACTCCAGCATTTCTTTTTCTCCTTTTCATGCGATTGAACATGAAAGGAGATAGCGGCACTTGGGCCCGCCGTCATACTACGCGAATAGGGATTACTCTCCGACGAGGAAGCCCTTGGGGGCGGGGCCGGCGTGGTCGGGCCAAAGGTGATTTCGGTTATTCCAGACCTTCTCGACAGCCCCCTCCGTCATGTGAACTCTCACGAGACGCAGGGACTCACTGACGATAGAACATGCCGAATCCACGCCATCTTTGTCTTTGGTGGCTTCACTTCGCAGCGGCTTGAACCCGAATTGTTTGCAGATGTCATTGATAGCGTGGACGATCGTTAAATCGCGCATTTTATAAGCGAACGGATCGGCCCCTCGACTAGCCTTAGGGCGAGACTTCGGCCTTCTCCCCGTCAAGACTCTAACTAGGCTATCTCTGCGCCCTTCGGGATAGAGTGCCTGTTCCAACCATTCTAGCGCCCTCAGGCGCTCCTCTGGTGAGGCGTCTTTCCGCATTAGCACGGACGCTACAAAAAAGTAGGTAAGATCGCGCCCATCCAGTCGCACAGGCGGAGCGTCCTCGAAGAATGCCCTGGCGTATTCAATTGCGGCGGCGCGAGCGGTCATCGCTTACCGCCTTTCAGCCTTAGCACCTTAGCCTTAGGCTTGGACGCGGCGGCCATGCCAGCAAGCACAACGGTCGCGGCCTTCTCCGCGAGCGCCTGACGCGCGTCCTCTCCCCAATGAATGTATTTCTGCGCGGTCGAGAGTTGGCGATGTCCGAGTGCCGTCATGATCTCGGAAGCCTGCGCTCCCGCCATGGCCATGTGAGAGGCGACCGAGTGGCGCAGGCTGTGCAGGACGAGGTCGCGTGGCAATCCAGCCTCGGCGCGAACCTTCGTCCATGCGTGCGAAAGATCGGGAACCCCCGCGCCGCTCCGGATGGGTGGGAACACACAATCGTCGGGACCGCCTTCTGGCTGTCGCGCAATGATGGCCTGCGCCGCCGCCGGCAGTCCGATGATCTTCGGCTTGCCAGTCTTGCGGCCCGTCTTGTGAGCCTTGGGCGGAAGCACCAGCCGCCCATTCTTCAGATCCACATACGACCACCGCAGGTTTGAGACCTCTCCCCTCCGACACCCCGTCAGAGCGATGAGGCGGATGCAGTCAGCGACCGGGCGGCGAATACGGAGCTCGGCTTCCATGCGGTCGAGCGTCTGGAACAGGCGCGCATAATCCGCAGCGCCGTCGAGGATCGTCTCGCGGACTGCGAAGGCTCCGATCTTGACGAACCGACACGGGCTTTCCGTCATCATGCGGGCGCGAACTGCCCAGTTTAAGATCGCCTTCAGCACGGCGATTGCCATCTTGGCGGCACCCTCGCCGCCACGTACTCGCGCTCGACCTCGAGTGCCGGTCTTCACATCAACTGCGGTCTTGCCGTCGCGGATCGCGGCGAAGGCGCGCTTCACGTCATTCTCGGTTACGAGGTGAACGTGCTTCCTGCCGAGGAGTGGTCTTAGGTGCCGCTCGATCCTGCCGCGGTCGATGGGTTGCGTGGATGCTGCCTTGTTGGCGAAGTCTTCGGACGCGAGATAGGCGTCGAGAATATCTCCGATTGTCATCGCCTCGCGGAGAGCGCGCTTCTCACCAAGTGGATCGCCACCGCCTCTGACGACCTCACGATGATCCTCTGCCGTCTTGCGTGCTTGGTCTGGCGTCAACGCGCCGTGCTGGCCAATGGTGATGCGCCGCTGTTGACCTTCGGCTGTCCTGTATTTGTAGATGTAGCTCTTGATGCCGGTGGGCAGCACAAGCAGCCCGAAGCCCTTGCACTCGGTGTCCCATACGATGAAGCGTTCCGCTCTTGCGTCCGCCGCATCCACCACCCGCTTCGTGATTTTCTGCACAGCCCTTCCTCCTGTGTCACCACCATGTCACCACGAAAGAGTAAGTCGTGGTAAGACCGCTGCACTAGAAGGTAAGGCTTATACCCTTTGCTCACAAGGGAAAAGTAAGGGGTTTGCAATGGTGTGTCACCAGGGGTAAAGGGGGGCTGACGGCAGAGCAAATGCAGCGTATCAACATGGACTGTCTCCTATGCGGCCGGGTGGTGCTGAACCTTGTGCCGCAGAGCATGGCGAAGTCCGTCGTCAAGCTGAAATGCCGCTTCGCTTCCAAATCGATGCCGCAAGGCTATGATCGCTTGCTGGAGGGGACGCGCTAACCGGACGGAAACTAGCCGCGTGCTATAGCGTTGCGCTGGAAGTTAAACTGGGTAGAAATGGCGGAAGGAGCGAGTCCATGCGAATCGCGATTGCACTTGCACTCTTCGCCGGCTGCTTTGTCATGGCGCCGGGAGCGGCCTCGGCATTTCCGCTCGCATTGGCCGATCAGGCGGCAATGAGCCGGGAGGTCGGCGGCGCCGTCGTGGAGAAGGTGCACCGCAAGACGGCCCACGCGCGCCATTACAAGCGCTATGCGTCAGCTGCGCCGCGCCGCTACAATTGGAGCTACCGTCCTTATTGGCGGCCCTACCAGTACCACTACTGGCAGTTTTATTACCCCTATGGCGGCCCGCTCTTCTGAGTAGGACTTTGCGTCTCCCAGCCTTAACTCATCCCCGACGCTCACCGTGTTGTGATCGCCGCTTTGTTGCGGCGCATCTAAGCGGCAGCTAGGGTTCATCAGCCGGGGAAGGTTGGCGTTTGGAGAACCAAAAAATGCGCCACTTCCTCTCTAAGCTCGTTGCCGCGGTCTTTGTCGTTGGTTTGGCTCTTGGATTGAGCCACGCCGAGGCAATGCCCCGTCCCACACTGAACGGCATCGCCAGTCAGGCCAGCCCGGTCGAGAAGGCCCACTATTACGGGTATCGCTACCGCGGCTATGGCGGCTACTACCCCTACCACTACTGGCGGCCCTATTATTACCGGCCTTACTCGTACGGCTACCGTTATCGGCCATATTACAATTATTACGGGTATGGCTATCGGCACAACTATCGCCATTACTGGTAGCCGGCAGGTTCAAGATCAGGACTGGACGGCCCCCCGCCGGTCCTGACGCTTCTTCCCCTAAGCTCAGCAACAAGGGGGTAACGGCACGAGCGCCCGCTGTGGCATGGTGCGCCCCGTGAGCCAATCAATCGACCCGATATCGGCCGCCCGCGCGCTCGATCTAGCGCGTGGGGGCCTTTCGCGCCCTGGCGCTCCGGCCTCATTGCCCGAGCGGCTGCTCGTGGTCGATCCCGAGCGCCAAACCGCCACGTGGCTCGAATCCGGTGTGGCCGTCGCCGTTTGGCCGGTCTCGACCGCGCGTGCCGGGATTGGCGGAGAGGAGGGCTCGTACCGGACGCCGCCGGGCTGGCACCGCATCCACCGGCGGATCGGCGAGGACGCGGCGCAAGGCGCGGTGTTCCTCTCGCGCCAGCGCACCGGGGAGAGATGGTGCGGAGAGACGCGCGGCGACGACCTCATCCTTACCCGCATCCTGACGCTTGACGGGCTCGAGGACGGCGTGAACAGGGGGACCGGCCGCGACACGCTTCAACGCTACATCTACCTTCACGGCACCAACCACGAGGGCCTCATCGGCCGTCCCGTCTCCCATGGCTGCGTGCGCCTCTCTAACAGCGACGTGAGCGACCTCTTCGCCCGCGTTCGCGAGGGCGATCTCGTCCTCGTCGCCGAGCCGGAAGCGCGCGCCATTCCCGAACCCAAGGGCAACGGGCGCTTCCATTACGCGGGCGTTGCCGGGTCGGGGATGAGCGCCCTCGCCCAGTTCCAGGCGATGACCGGCGGCCTTGTCAGCGGCAGCGACCGGGCCTTCGACCGCGGCGAACGCGGAGCGTTGCGCGCGCAGCTTGAGAGCCTCGGTATCATGGTCAAGCCGCAGGACGGAAGCGGGCTCGGCCCCGATTGCGCGGCGCTTGTCGTCTCCACCGCGGTCGAGGAGCACGTGCCCGACGTCGCCGTAGCCCGGGCAAAGAACGTTCCCATCATCCATCGCTCGGAGCTGCTCGCCCATTTCGTCGCCAACCATCGCTCGATCGCCGTGACCGGCACGAGCGGCAAGTCCACAGTGACGGCGATGGTGTTCGACATTCTGCGCGGTGCGGGCCGCGAACCCTCCGTCATCACTGGCGGCGATCTGCCTGAGCTTCAGGCGCAAGGTCTGCCGGGGAACGCATCGGCCGGAAGCTCCGACCTTCTCGTGGTCGAGGCCGACGAAAGCGACGGCTCGCTCGTGCGCTATGCGCCCGCCATCGGCGTGATCCTCAATCTGCAGCGCGACCACAAGGAAATGGCAGACATCGCCGCCATGTTCGCGACGTTGCGCGCGCGGGCCCGCGAGACGCTGGTCGTGGGCGATGCTGAGAATCTCGATGCGTTTGCCGGAGGAGCGATTAGATTCGGGCTGAGCGCGCGGGCTGACGTGCGCGGCGAGGAGGTCGAGCTCGGGCCCCTCTCAAGCCGCTTCCGGGTGGAGGACACCGTGTTCGAGCTGCCGGTGCCGGGCGCACACAACGTCGCCAACGCGCTCGGGGCGATCGCTGCCTGCCGGGCCGTCGGCGTGACGCTGGAGGAGATGGCCGCGCCGCTCAAGGGCTTCAGAGGCATCGGACGGCGGTTCCAGACGGTGGGCAAAGCGCGCGGCATCGAGGTGATCGACGACTTCGCGCATAACGCCGAGAAGATCGCCGCCGCGATCAGGACCGCGCGGCTCCGCGCCAAACGCGTGCTCGCCATCTACCAGCCGCATGGCTACGGCCCGACCCGCTTCCTGCGCCGCGACTTCGTCAGCACCTTCGCCCGCGAGCTTTCGCCCAGCGACCGTCTGTGGATGCTCGAAGTATTCTATGCGGGCGGGACCGCCACGCGCGACTTCTCGGCGGCCGACATCGTGGCCGAGATCGTGGGGCTCGGGGCCAAGGCTGAGTTCGCCCCCTCGCGGGAATGGCTCGTGGCGCGGATCGCCGAAGAGGCTCGCTCAGGCGATCTCGTGCTGGTGATGGGCGCGCGCGATCCTTCGCTCACCGAGCTCGCGCGCGCGATCCTTGTAGCGGTCGCAAACGCCACGGCTTCTGCGCCCGTCAAGTAGCGCTGGCTTTCGCTAATTGCCGAAAAGGCCCGTTATCGCTTCGGTGAGGCCGCCGCGGCCTGAGTTCCACGCGCTCCGCTTTCGCCCACCGGTCGCCGCCGCCTCGGTCGCGGTCGCGGGCGCATCGAGCTTGATCGCCTTGCCGAACAGCGCCGAGCCGATCTTGTTGTCGAGCCCATAGATATCGTCGAAGCTCTGGATCTTGCCCTTATCGTCGACCGTGGCGGTGAAATAGGTGACGTGAACGGGCAGTTTGTGGCTCAGCGAAACAACGCTGTTGTTGCCCTTGGCGAGCATGTCCTTCACCTGCTGCGCCGACCAGCCCTTGTCCTCGGCGAGCAGGAGCGCAGCAAGGCGCGCAGGCTCGTGCACCCGGATGCAGCCATGGCTCGCCATCCGTACCGTCTCGTCGAAGAACTCAGGCTGGATGGTATCGTGCATGTAGATGGCGTGCTTGTTGGGAAAGTTGAACTTGAGCGTGCCCAGCACATTGTCGGGTCCCGGCGGCTGGGTGAAAGTGTATTGCATAATGTTGGCGTGGCCCCAGTCGACCTTATCCGCATCGACCGGCTTCCCCTGATAGCTGACCGTCAGCTCGTGATCGCGCAGGATCGAGGTGTCGGCGCCGAACCCGTTCCCGCGCAAGGCGGGCTGCAGGTCCTCGAGCTTGATGGTCTCGGGCACCACCCACTCCGGATTGAACACGATCGAGCGCATTTCGGCGGAGAAGATCGGCGTGGCATATTTGGGCAGCCCGACCACGACCTTCTCTGCGTAGATGACTTTGCCGTTCTTCACGACGCGGCCGGTGAACTCAGGAATGTTGTCCCACACGTAAGTGGAGCCAAGCTCGGCAGGCATCCAGCGCCAGCGCTCCATGTTGACGATCAGCCGCTGAATGCCACCCACGTTGGCCGGTTTTCGCCCGCGGGCTTTGATCAGCGCCTGGCGCAGGCGCTCGAACTGCACCTGCTTGGGGTGCAGCGACCGCAAATAGACATCAGGGGTGGCGGAAGCCGCCATCTCGGCGAGGACGGTCTTCGAATCGCGCAGCGCCGGCTTCTGGTCGAGCAGAACGCTGATGCGTGAGGGGCTCATGCGTCCACCGCGCGCGTAGCGCGCATATTTCAGAATGGCCAAGCCAAGCTTGATCTCGTCGGTGGCCTGGGCCTCGGTGGTTGCCGGCAGATCGTCAGCGCGCGGGAGATCGAAATCGTCCGCGGCGAGACCCCAGTTATCGGCGTCTTGGATCTCGCTGATGACGGCCTGGGCCCGGGCCGAGAAGCCCATGCCCGTGATCCACAGCGGAGGGCCGCTCCGCTTGGCGTAGAAGGCTTCAAGCGCGGCGAGATCTTGTGAAGAAGCGCTCTTGCGGAGCGCAGGCTCCGCAAGCTTCGTGCGTATGGCTGCCACGACGGGGTCGGCTGGGGCTTGCTCGGCAGCGTCCGGCGGCGAGGCCGCGTCGCCTGGCGGCGTGGCGGTATTCTCGGCAGGCTTCTCGTCGCCGTTGCTGGGGGCCGGGGCGGCCGCGTCGGAAGGCTTTTGCTCCCCGTCGTCGGATGGTGTGTCCGCCATACCGGCAGGCCCTTGATCGCCGTCGCTTGGAGGCGAAGCGCCGGCGTCGTCGGCAGGGTCTGACCCGGCTTCGTCCGGCGGTGTCGTGGCTTCATCCGGCGGCGGTTGCTTCCCCTCGCCTTCGGGCGTGGCAACGGCGTCCAGAGGTTTCCGATTGGCGTCGCCCGGTTGCACTGCAGCCGTGTCGGTCGGCTTATCGGCTTGCGCGGGGGTGGCTGCTGGCGCGTGCCCGACGGCGCGCGGCGTCGCGGGAGCTGCGTCCGCCGGTTGCGATCCGGCCGCACCCTCCTCGGCACAAGCCGCGCCCATAACCGACGCGGCAAATATGAAAGCCCGGGCCGCCGCGCCAAAGCGCGCGACTAAGGACCGTCCACCCATCTCACACACCCCTCGTAGCCCCCTAAAGGTAGTCCGCCAGGGCCGCCTCGGCCACCCTCAATTGTTTGCCCTGAGGCCATTCGCCGCCGACCGTTGCCGAGAATCCTCCCCCCGAACGCGTGGGATGAGGCCTCGGGCCGATAGACTTCCGACCGGCCTTGGCTATGATCCCGCGTGCAATCAGTTCCCGAACGAGGCGAAGGCCCCTCATGTTCCCCGTCGGCGACGACAATTCACAGGAGAGAACCGTCCCCGTCGTCACCTTTGCGTTGATTGGCCTCAACGTCCTGTTCTTCCTGGTCGAGCTTAGTGGCGGCGACCACTTCATCACTGATTGGGCCTTCATTCCGGCGCGATTTTCGCAGCATCCGGAGACCAACGCGGTGACGATCTTCTCCGCGATGTTCATGCATGGCGGCTGGCTGCATCTTTTCGGCAACATGCTGTTTCTGTGGATCTTCGGCGACAATGTCGAAGACCGTTTCGGCCATGTCAAATTCCTGATCTTCTACTTGCTGGCGGGCATCGCGGCGACGTTCTCGCAATATGCCGTCTCCCCTGAATCGGCCGTGCCCAATGTCGGGGCTTCGGGCGCAATCGCCGGCGTGCTCGGCGCCTATATCCTCATGTTCCCGCAAGCGCGCGTGAATGTCCTTGTCGGGCGGCAGATGGTCGCCATGCCGGCCTTCGTCGTTCTCGGCCTGTGGATCGCGCTCCAGCTCGTGAGCGGGGTCGGCACCATCGCCTCCACCGACGAAAGCGCAGGCGGGGTCGCCTATATGGCCCATGTCGGCGGCTTCATTTCCGGGCTGCTGATGACCTTCCTGTTTCGTGGCTCGAGCGGAACCGGCACCGCGACCTGAGGCGAGCGGCACCGGGCGCCGTCACATCCCGAGAAAGTCGCGCTTGCCGATCTCGACCCCGCAATGCCGCAGGATCGCGTAAGCGATCGTGGCATGGAAATAGAAGTTGGGGAGCGAGAAACTCACGAGATAAGGCTGGCCTTTGAAGTGCATGTCCTGGCCCCCGACAGTCAGCGTAATGTCGCGATCCTCAGAGCCGTCGATGTCCTTGGCGCCTAAGCCTTGCACGAATTTCACAGTCTTGGCGATGCGGGCCCTGAGCTCGGCAAAGGTCTTCTCGTCGTCGGCATATTTCGGGACCTCGGCGCCGGCGAGCCGTGCCGTGGTGCCTTTGGCGAAATCTGCCACGATCTGAACCTGGCGCACCAAGGGGAACATGTCCGGAGCAAGTCGCCAGCTCAGCAAGACCTCAGGCTCGATCTTGTGCTCGGTGGCAAAGGCTTCCGCCTTGTCGAGGATGGCGGAGAGGCTTTTCAGCATGTGCAGGAAGGGGGGAACGGCAGCCTGGTACATTGACAGCGACATCTGTGGGACACCCGTGTTCATTGAGAGGTAAGGGAGAGCGGCGACTGTAGCAGCGCGCGGCGCTGACGCATCATCACGTTCCGGCGACCTAGCGACGCGGCATCAGCCGGCCCAAATTCGTTGGAGGACCGTGATATGGAAGACCTGACGCGACGCTGCCACAGTGTGAGCCGACGCCGTCTGATGGCCGGCGCCATGGGCGCCATGGCGCTTCCGATCGCAACGCCTGGCTTCGGCAAGAGCATCGAGACCCCGGCGACGCCAGCGGACGAAGGCTTCATGCGCCTCGCCATCGCGGAGGCGGCCCTTGGCGATTACCCGTTCGGTGCGGTGATCGTCAGCGACGGAGAGGTGCTCGCCCGCGGCCGCAATCTCGGGAAGCTGCAGCAAGACCCCACCGCCCACGGTGAGATGGTCGCGATCCGCAAATTCCTCGCCGATCATGGCCCCGAGAAACTGAAAGGAACCACGCTCTACACCTCGGGCGAGTCGTGCCCCATGTGCATGGGCGCGATCGTCTGGTGCGGGATCGGCCGCGTGGTCTACGGGGCATCGATTGCCGAGCTCGCAACCAAGATCGGTCAGATCATGGTCACCGATGCCGACATTGCCGCCAAGACGCCGTTTGCCGACATTGCCATCACCGGCGGCGTGCTGGCCCCTGAGGCGATGGCGCTCTTCAAGTAGCGTGGCCGCGCCTCAGCGATCCCACGCGGGAAAGGCCTGCACGATGGGTGCGAGGTCGCGCGCATGGTCCCAGTCACCCCCTCGTCGCGTCAGGCCGAGGCGAACGATGAGGAGGTCGCGCGAGGGCACGATGGCGACGATCTGCTCGTCGTGGCCGAGAAAGTAGTAGGCGTCCTCAGGCATCGGCGGAACGCCCAGCCCCGGCGAGCGCGGCAATCTCAGCCAGATCTGCGCGCCGTAGCTTCCGTCCGCCAAAGTTCGCGCCGGCCCGCGACTGTAGACGATCCAATCTTCCGGCAAGAGGCGTTGTCCCTGCCACACGCCGTCCTGAAGGAACAAGAGACCAAGTCGCGCGAAGTCGCGCGCAGAGGCATAGAGGAACGACGACCCCACGAAGGTACCGGCGGCGTCCGGCGCAAAAACCGAGCTTCTCATGCCGAGCGGATCGAACAGACGCTCGCGCGGATAGCGGAGGTAGTCCCGCTCGGTGGCGAAGGTCTCGCGCAGGATGCGCGCAACGATCACCGACGTGCCGCTCGAATACCGCCATTCAGTGCCCGGAGGAGCCATCATGCTCTTCGCCGCGGCGAAGCGTGCCATGTCCCCCTCCACGAACAGCATTTGCGTCACATCGGCGAGCGGATCGTCATAGGTCTCATCGAAGGCAAGACCGCTCGACATGCGGAGAAGATCGTCGAGCGAGATATCGCGGCGGGGGTCGCTGTCCTCCCGCCATTCCGGCAGCAACGCCTTATCGGTGACGGCAAGCTTGCCGTCTTTGACCCTAAGCCCCACCAGCGCGTTGAGCGCGGCCTTGGTCGCCGACCAGCCGATCAATGGCATGCCAGCGTCGAAGCCCGGCGCGTAGCGCTCGGCGACGATGCGTCCTCGATGCACCACCACGAGCGCCCGCGTGCGGCGGGGATGAGCGGGGTCGGGCTCGGCGAAGGCTGCGTCAAGCGCCGCGTTAAGCGCGGACCGATCGACGCCTTCCGCAGCCGCGTCAAGGTCGACGCGCTCGCCTTCCGGCCAAAGCGCTTCGCTTTCGGGTACTGGCGGCGGCGGAAACAGGTCCGCGGCTTCGGTCCTGAGCTCCTGTTCGGTCTTGCCGTCGATGAGCGTGCAGCCAAGCCCCTCGCGGAAGATGGCCGTCTGCGCGGCCACGCCATAGACGGACGCAGTCACACGTTTGCCCTCGCGATCGACGGTCGCGCCGAAGAAGAGAAGCAACTCGTAGCCCGGACCCTTCAGGTCCTCGGCAAGGATGTCCTGCTCGTTCCGGTGCGAAACGAACACTCCCGAGCACAGCATCTCGGCCGCAAATCCGGAGCCGACCAGTGCAGTGCGGTAGAGGCGGGGCGCAGCGACCGCGGCACCGGCGATGACGATTGCCGCCGCCAGCCACAGCCAGGTTTTGCGCCTTGCGCGCATGGTGTCACCTCGATCTCCCTGACGACAGAGTTCTGACTGGCGGGTGGGCTCGCGGAGCCTCCGCATGACCACTTCCCTTATGTGAACGACCAGGTCCAGGCAAACGCCATCATTGCCGCGCCAAGCTGCGCTGGTGAGGCCACGCCGGTGCGCTCGTTGAAGCGCCGCCACGGGGGAATTCCGATCGGGGACGGTAAGGTACGGCTTCGTCCCAGCCGCCGTATTCAAAAGGCGACGCAATGTACGCTCGCGTACAGCCTCGTATTAGGCTAAAGTTGTGGGGTTGTCGCTGGGCAACCCCCCCCCGCGAAGCAGAACTGTGCGGCTGGTGAAGTGCAGGCCAGCTAATGCCGCCGTCCGTTGCGGCCGCCTAGGGTAATCGCGTTTTTTGTCTCCGCCGGCCGCTTCGCGATGTCAGGCATAGCCATGCTGTCGAGCTATATGGCCGCAATTTGGAAAAGTAGGTCTCACGAGAAGAATCTTCAGTGCTAGCCGCCCCGCTCTGGCAGGCGCCGTCCCAGGGAGGAACACCGCGATGCAGCAGCTAACACCAGACTTTGATCCTAAGGCTTTCCTGGCCGAGGCCGCCGAAGGCCAAACCATAGCAAAGTACCAAAATCACCAGGTGATCTTCACCCAGGGGGATCGGGCAGATGCCGTCTTTTACCTTGAGACGGGGAAGGTCAAGGTGACGGTCCTGTCCCAGCAAGGGAAGGAGGCCGTGCTTGCCTTGCTCGGAAGCGGCGATTTCTTCGGCGAGGGATGCATGACCGGGCAAACCCAGCGCATGACATCCGCGGTCGCCATGGAGGAATGCACGATCGCCCGGTTGGAGAAGGCCGTCGTGCTCCGCACGATCCATGAGGAACCAGCATTCGCAGAGATGTTCATCGCCTATCTCCTGGCGCGCAACCTCCGCATGGAGGGGGATCTGGTCGATCAGCTGTTCAATTCCAGCGAGAAGCGTCTGGCGCGGCTTCTCCTGATCCTTGCGAATTTCGGCAAGGAAGACGAGCCGGAGACCGTCATTCCCAAGATGAGCCAGGAGACCCTGGCTGAGATGGTCGGCACGACCCGGTCGCGCATCAGCTTCTTCATGAACAAGTTCCGGCGCCTCGGCCTGATCGATTATAATGGCCACATGACGGTCAACAGGTCCCTATTGAACGTGATCCTGTACGACTGACGCGGGCAAATCTGCGCCCCCGCAAGTGACGCGCAAATCTGCGCCCCCGCAAGTTTGCAAACCAAAAGTTGCATGGGAAAAATGTGAGGCGCAAATCCCAAGCACAGCAGAGATTGCCGAGGTCGCCTTGCTCTATGAAGAGCTCGAGCGCACCGCTAAGGCTACGAAACCGGAGCATTCGAGGCTCTACGACACCGACCTCGGGGCCGTCGTGCGAACGGGAACTTGAGCGGCAGCCGTAGCACGACGCACGTCGACAATCGCCGTTCAAGCAGCGGCTGCGACGTCACCTGACAGAGCGGCGTCGAAGAGCTTCCGGCTCCCTTCCTTGGTCAGAGGAATTGGATTGCCGCCTGCGGTCGGATCGACCACCGCCATTTCGACGATCGTTTCCACCCGGCTGCCATCCACCCCAAGCCCGCCGAGATCATGCGGCACCCCGGTTTGCTGGCGAAGAGCGAGTACAGCCTGCAAAAAACCGTCGAAGCCGCCGCCGATGCCGAGAAATCCGGCGAGGCGCACGATCTTCGGTTCGATCGCGGGTCGGTTGAAGACGAGCACATAGGGCATGAACACGCCGTTGGTCGTGCCGTGATGGGTGTTGTAGAGCGCGCCGACCGGATGGGAGAGCGCGTGAATGGCGCCGAGGCCCTTCTGGAAGGCGGTAGCGCCCATCGCCGCCGCGCTCATCATATGCGCGCGAGCCTCGAGATCGTTCCCGTTCGCCACCGCCTTCGGCAGGTTCGCGAACACGAGCCGCATGCCCTCCACCGCGATGCCCTCGGCCATCGGATGGTAGCTCGGAGCGCAATAGGCTTCGAGGCAATGGGCGAGCGCGTCCATTCCCGTGCCGGTGGTGATGAAGGGCGGCATCCCGACCGTGAGCTCGGGATCGCAAATCACCACCCGGGGCATCATTTTGGGATGAAAGATCACCTTCTTGGTATGGGTCGCCGCTTGAGTAATGACACCGGCGCGGCCGACTTCCGATCCCGTTCCCGCCGTGGTCGGGACGGCCACGACCGGTGCAATCTTGTCGGCGTCGGCGCGCGCCCACCAGTCGCCGATGTCCTCGAAATCCCACAGCGGCCGGCTCTGCCCGGCCATGAAGGCGATCACCTTGCCGGTATCGAGACCCGAGCCGCCGCCGAAGGCGACCACCCCGTCGTGACCTCCGGCGCGAAAGGCGGCGATGCCTGCTTCAACGTTCGAGTCGACCGGGTTCGACTGAATCTCGGAGAAAAGCGCGACGGGAAGGCCTGCGGCTTTGATCAGTTTAAGCGCCTTCTCGGTTATCGGCAGCTTGGCAAGACCCGCATCGGTGACGAGCAGCGGACGCGCAATTCCGGCAGCGCGGCAGGCGTCAGCGAGTTCCTTGATGCGGCCGGCGCCGAAGCGAATGGCCGTGGGGTAGCTCCAATTGGCGGTGGGTACGCTCATGTTCTGTTCCGAAGGGTTGATCAGACGTCGCGGAGGTGAAAACTCTTCGGCTGGGTCAGCGCGTCGAAACCGTATTTCGAGAGCGCCGCGCCGCGGCCGGTGTCCTTCACGCCGGTCCAGACCAGATGCGGGTCGAGATAATCGCAGCGGTTCATATAGACCGTGCCAGTCTCAATTCGCGCGCCAATTTCCGCAGCACGGTCCATGTCGCGCGTCCAGATCGAGGCCGTCAGTCCGTAGGGGCTGTCGTTCATCAGCGTCACCGCCTCGTCGTCGTCGCGCACCTTCATGATGCCGACGACGGGTCCGAAACTCTCCTCCCGCATCACCTCCATCTGGTGGTTGACATTGGTCAGCACCTCGGGCGCGAGATAGGGTGAGCCCGCCCGGTCGCCTTCCACCTTCATATTAATGAGAGCCGTGGCCCCCTTGCGCCGTGCCTCCTCGATCTGACCGCGCACCGTGTCGGCGAAGGAACCGCGCGCCATCGGCCCAAG
>JAENXG010000407.1 GCA_016649675.1 Methyloceanibacter sp. | reverse complement strand
GGTCGATGGGAGCGGGCGCGCCTGGCTTTGCTCAAAGCCTGGTAGCGCACCTCAAGAGCTGCGCCATCGCCTTGGTGAAACCCACTGGTGAGACCGGTCCCGCTGAGTCTGCATCGGACGCCGAGCCGGTCGACAAGGGTGCCATTCGTAGGGGACGCTGCAAGATTGACAAGAGCGTCCTGACCTTTGGTGAGCCGAAGCGCCATCGCTCCAAAGAGCATCTGAGATTTATCGCGAGCCAGCCCTGCCTCATCTGTGGGCGGGTACCAACGCACGCGCATCATATCCGCTATGCGCAATCCAGGGGGCTTGCCTTGAAAGTGAGCGATGAGTTCACCGTGCCCCTATGTGCCATTCATCACGCCGAGAACCACACTACCGGCGATGAAAGGCCTTGGTGGGAGGAGCACAAAATTGATCCTCTCCCCATTGCTGAAGGCCTGTGGTTGCGCTCACAGAACCCCGCTGCGACGTAAACACAGTCTCACCAAGCGTGCGGCCGCCAGGGAGGGCTCCTAACTATTGCTGACGACTCTGCAGTGCTGCCGCTTCTTGGTTTGCCGTGCCTCGCCCATCCATCATCAGAAGCAAGAGAGATGTTGAGCTGCCTTAGGTTCGCCCATCTAACCATCGGCTCCTACTGCGCCAGGCAATCCTTCTCGGTCTTCATTTTTGCCTCTGCCTCCTCCATGGTCTGATAGTTTTTGGTTCCGATCACGACCATCGTCTTATCATCCTTCGCAGGCTTGTCCTTTTCCGCCACGATGCTGCACTTTTTGTCGCTGGTGTTCTGGACGACGTTGCGCGGCAAAGCCGATAAGCAGCGCTGATGCGAGTGCATATTTGAGCATGATGAGAACTCCTAATTAGGATTGTGAAATTCAGAACTACCAGCCGCGGTCCACGCGGCCAATAGGGCAGCTTGCGGGGGACTGCAGTCCCTCAAATTTCGAACGTGGGCTTTCATTAGCTGCAGCGCCATCTATTCCTTCCTCTATGGCCGGTCGAGAGCCGCAGCTCCATTTACCGTCTCACAGCCGAGCAGCTCCATTTCGCGCGCAAGCGATTTTGCGGATGTATTTCTCTGCTCGGTCAGGCAGGTGATTCTGTCGCTCCCGTGAAGATCGTTGCCACGTCCTTTATGGTCTTTGAGGACGGCGGCATCCCGCGGTTGCAGGAAGCGATCGGCTTCTTCGCTTGCCGCCATTGAGCGATCCAGGTCTCGGCAGCATGGCGTAAGCCGCTGCCGGGGAGCGCCGAGAGATTGGCGTCGTAGCCGAATGCCCGAGCGCGTTCTTCCAACAGCGATGCGATCTCGGCCCGGTATGGGTGAGCCATGAGCTGATACTTGATGAAAGAGTAATCCCGTACGCGTACCTCCGGCAGCCGCGCAGCCTGTGCGACCTGCACGTCCGATAGGCCGGCGCGGTTATAGAGCTCCACCGTCATTGCATAGGGCCTGGCCACGAGCTCTTCATGCCGAACCACGATCCAATTGGCGTCGCGTTCACGCCTCAGCACGTCGATGGACTCGGCCCAGGTCCCCGCTGCCCGAAGGATGAGATTGTCGGGCAGACTGTTCACGAATTCGGTCGGTACGATATAAGAGCTGTTGCCCTTGAGGGTGGCGGCCTGGATCGTTGGCCAAGGTGCGCGCAAGGAAAAGATGAACAGCGCATCGGGGAACATGGTCTTGAGCATGTCCACTCGAGCGAGGCCAAGCGGATTCTTTATCACGAGCCTCTTGGTTCCCGCCAAGTCCAGATACCGGTCACGCATCCCCTCCAGCTTGCACGGATCGAACAGTGGACGTTCACAGACAGGTCGCGGCTTATCGGCATGCCAAGCGCCAAAAGTAAAATGGCGTCGCCAGAGGTCGGAGTCGCTCAGTCCCGATCGGTCTTCCGGGCAATCGCGGGGCTTCAGATGCGGGGCGATCTCGGTAATCAGGAAAACCTCGCGGCTCGAGCCCATGATGCGAGCGAGCAGTGTGGTACCTGACCGCGCGGCGCCGAGGATGATGATTGGTCGCGTCAAAATGGAGCTCCGATTAAGTGTGATTACCGATTATGGTTAACGCGAACCGGTTAAAGAGTTTCTAAGCGCATGCTCTGTCGCTCCTGGCGGATCAAGGTTCACGAACCCGGCACGCAATGTTCTATGAACGCAGATGACCGAACCAGTGCCAGTGCGCGCGATTTCAGGTTCAACGAGTTAGGCGGTCATGCCGTTCCCGCACTTCGGCAAATCAGGCGCAGGGATTGCTGTCCTCATTGGGGCAATCGCTGCCTTTCTTGTGGCGCGCGCGGCGCTCGACTGGCGCAGCGATAAATTGGCGAACGATCGCGCCGACGAGATCGTCGCCCTGATGCGAATTCCTCCCCAGTCCGATTTTCATCAAGCGATGGACGCTGTCCGCATGTTCATCAACGACCACAGCCAGGACAAGGTCGATGCAGTGTTTCGCGC
>JAENXG010000318.1 GCA_016649675.1 Methyloceanibacter sp. | reverse complement strand
GCCGGGTCAAATCTTGCCAAGCAGGAGCAAGATCAACAGAATAACAAGCACAAGGCCGAGCGCGCCGCCCCCGTAGTAGCCGGTACCGTAAAAGGGGCCGCCGCCGATTCCACTAAAGCCGCCCAACAATGCGATCACTAAGATAATGAGAATGATGGTCCCAACCGACATTCTAGAATCTCCTTTTGCTGGCTCACCTAAGTCCCTCCCCCGGGCTAGACCGAGGAACTAGCCTGCGACGCCGGGGACGATCACTCCTTAGTGTATTCGAACGCAGGCAGCATCTTAAACCAATCAAAACGGCAACTCTCGGCACTTGCGGGCCGAGGATGAACTGGCTGGAATCCTCGATCCGCATGGCACCGTAGCGAAGGCAGAATGACGCCCAGCTTATGCAACGAGCAAGTTGTGGAGCTTTGAGTGGAGGGCCAGCGATCCGGCCGGGACGCAGCCTCACGGCACATGGGTCTAGTTGCCCCAGGGTGCCCTTGCTCCCCACCATAAAACGGCGAAGATCGCCAACAGCGCCCACCAGAGCGCATTAGTCGCCTGGTGCGTGACAATGGCGAATATGATGCTGATTACGATGCAGATCAGCGCCACGATGTTTCCCACGCCTAAGGTCATGTCGAGTCCCTCCCTTGCTAGCCTGTGCAGGCTTGGTAGGTTGTGCAGGATACAGAAAAAGGCGATGGAGGACCTGTTCTTTGGTCAATCCGACGCACGATCAAACATCGAAGCTTGCGAGGGCTCTTCCATCGATAGTAATTGAAGGGGGCATACCGGTGAGCGCCGGGAATATATAAGCAGCCCTGCAACTACGTGCGTCGGCCTGCATTTGGCCGCAACGATTCGACACTGTTCCTACCACTGCAACCTCTTCGCTGGGATGCCCCAATGGCCGATATCGTCATCATCAATCCCCGCTTCGACATCTCGTTCTGGGGGTTGGAACATTGCATGCCGCTATTTGGCAAACGCGCCAACCTGCCCGTCGCCTGCCTCACCTTGCTCGCCGCTCTTGCTCCCGATCATCACGACGTGACGCTGATCGATGAGAACGTCGAAGATATCGACTTCGACCGTCTCGGCCGTGCGGACCTGGTCTGCCTGACCGGCATGAGCATCCAAGGCCGGCGGCTGATCGAGATCCTCGAGGAGGTCAAGTCGCGCGGCGTCATGGCCATTGTTGGCGGACCGATGGCAACGGTGGAACCGGAAGTGTTGGAGGGGCTCGCCGACGTCATCTTCGTGGGCGAAGCTGATGAGACTTGGCCGCAATTCTTGAGCGATTGGGAGCGGGGCTGCCACAAGAGCCGCTATGAGCAGCAGCACAAGACCGACGTCACCAAATTGCCACTCCCACGCATCGATTTGTTGAAGACCAATCGGTACATGTTCGGAAGCTTGCAGATCTCCCGCGGCTGCCCGTTCACTTGCGAGTTTTGCGACATCATCGTGACCTTCGGCCGGCGGCCTCGCCTCAAGGCGAGTGAGCAAGTCTTGGCCGAGCTCGAGTCCTTCCTGCAAGCCGGGCTGAAGATCGTCTTCGTTGTCGACGACAATCTGATAGGCAACAAAAAGGCGATCAAAACGGTGCTCCGCGACATCGTTCAATGGCAGCAAGAGCGCGCTTATCCGCTGACCCTCTTCACCGAAGCTTCGCTCGATCTCGCCGAGGACGAGGAGCTGATGGAATTGATGGGCCTCGCCAATTTCCAGAGTGTCTTCATCGGCATCGAGACACCGAATGAGGACTCTTTGCGCGAGACCAAGAAGCACCAGAATGTGCGCCCGAATGCGGGCACGCTCCTGGAGCGCGTGCACCGCGTCCAGAAGCACGGAATCGACGTCTGGTGCGGCATGATCGTCGGCTTCGATCATGACGAACCCTCGATCTTCAAGGTGATGCCGAATTTCCTCGCCGATGCGCGCATCTCCGCGGCCTTGATCGGCATGCTGCACGCGATTCCGACGACGCCGCTTTACGATCGCCTCAAACAGGCTGGGCGGCTGAACGACGACGAGGCGAGCGAGCGATACGGTACGAACGTCATCCCGCTCGGCATGTCGCGTGAGCAGCTCCGCGACGGATTCGTCGACGTGATGCAGAGCGCCTACACGCCGGATGCCTATTTCGAGCGCCTCGATTCGCTTTTCATCGACGATAATTTTAAGTTCACCATGCACCAGCTCCCGTATTGGGCGAGCCAGCGCGTGGCATGGGCCAAGCGATGCCTGCTCAATTATGTGAGATTCGGCGTTGTGGCCTCGCGCCTCCTATCGATGGTGAAGGATGAGGGGCTTCGGTCGAGATATAAGCAGCAGCTCGTACGCATGGCCCGCTTGAGATGGCGCGAGCCGCATATCCTTTTCGTCTACGCCATCAAGGTCGCAATGCACTATCACTATGCCGCGCTCACCCATGCCATGGCGCAGCGTGACGAGAGCAGCGGCGCGATGCCGGATGCGGGACGCTCCTTCTCGCGCGCGAAGCGGCGGGTAAGAGTGCAAGCCGCCGCTTAGGCGACTCCGGCGCGAATCAACCGGAGACCCGCTGTTGGTCTATATGCCGACGATGCGGCCTCTGGCGTTATCCTGATTTCCGCTTCTGGCACGAAGTGGACATTCGCGTTCGCCGCCATCAAGTCAGCTTTTGACCCTAAGCGGACATTGGGGAGGGTGGTTCGCGGTGGACCACGCCATGGTTAGGCAAGAGTTCGGCGCGCCTACGACGCGGTCCCTTCCAACGACTGGAATCAACCGAACGGGTTAGAGCCCGACAGTGGCTGCGATCTGAAGGGCACGCAAGACTGAAACGTCTCACGTCAATGGTACCGGGCCGGTGGACCCACCCTGAACCTGGACTTGGCGCTGAGCTGAGTGCCACAGCGCTTACAATGCGATCCGGGCCCCGTCCGCTCTGGGTCTCCCCACTAGGTCAGCCGCTCTGGACGCGTGCAGGGCGAACTTCTCAAGTTTGGTCAGGTCGGTTTCACCCACCGCCGCTAAAGCTGTAATCGTCCTTGCCAGTGTCCGTCGCGCTGAGGTGGCATCGGCGACACCGCCATCATTCTTTCGCTCCCGCCAAGCGTTCTCCAAAGCGGTCTCCATCAGAGCCAGCGTATCGGGGCCGAAGTATTTAGGAAGCTCGTTCAGGGGCATGACCATTCTCCCTTCAAAGGAAGACAAACACTAGGTCACCGCCCCCGTTTTGCCGGTGAT
>JAENXG010000522.1 GCA_016649675.1 Methyloceanibacter sp. | reverse complement strand
CTTCCCGGTAGCCACAAGGGGGCGCCCGAATTGCGGTCAGCACGGCGAACGTCGCGATCCTCAGAGAACGAGGCGCAGAAGCAAGCGGCGCTCAGATACATCCTCGATGCCTGGGAAGAGGCGCTGCACGATGGCATCGAGCCGGAGATGCTCGCCAACGCCGCCTTGTTTGCAGCACTTGCCGACCTCATCGGAGTCTACGGCGAGGACGCGGTGGGCAAGATGACGACGGGCCTATCCCGCCGCATTCAGCATGGCGAGTTCACGCTGAAGCGCACCCCGCAATAAAGCCGCTCAAGAGAAGTAGCGCACGATCCCGTCGGCCACGAGGATCAGCCCGAAGGCGATCAGCACCCCGCCGGCGATCCGGTTGATCAGCTTCAGCCGTCCTTCGGTCAGCCTGTGCCTGATCGTGGCGATGAACTCGGACAGCCCAAGCCACCACAACAAGCTGCCGCCTATGACCGAGGCGACGAGGAGCAGCGCCTCGAGATTGGTGTTGAGGCCCCCGATCAGCGAGCCGAGGCCGCCGATCATGGCCGCCATGCCGAGAATGGCCCCGGGATTGGTGACGGTGAGGAAGAAGGTCTGCGGGATGATGCCGGCGTGCTCCAGGAGGCGGGACTTCTGGCCCAAGGGAATGGTGAGCTTCGGCTTGGCGAACAAAAGGCCGACGCCAAAGACGACGAGCAGCAGGCCGCCCACGAACTGGATCAAGCCGGCATAGGCCATCATCACGTCGGAGATCGCCCTGATGCTGAAGGCCGCGATGGCCGCCAGCATGCCATCGCCGAGCACGGCCCCGATGCCCGCCGCAAGCCCGGCCCAAAAGCCGCCGGCTACCGCCCGCTGAATGACGAGGACATTGACCGGCCCGATGGGCGCCGCCATCAGCAGGCCAATGCTGAGGCCGGCAAGCACGAGCTGGATGCCGGACAGCACGATATGCGCGCCTACCTGCAAGGGCACGGCCTATCGGCTCATCGAGAGTGTTGCCGAAGCACGGACGCTCGGCGCGGCCCAAGGTGAGGGCGTGGCTTGCGCTCGTTCGCCGATCTGCAAGATTGATCGAGCACTCATGGAGTGATGCATGAATCGCCGGAACAGCTTCGTCATGATTGCCCTCTTGGCATTGGTAGCTGGCGCTGCCGCCCTTGTCTACGCTCAGCACGACGAGGCCGTTCCGCAGCACCCAGAGCAAGCCGGCAGCAGTGAAACGCTCAAGCCCGACCAGGCGGTCAGCGAGCTTCCCGCCGCTCGCGCCGAGGTCACCGAGACGGCGGCGGTGCCGGGCCAAGCCCCCAAAGTGCTCTACGATTTCAATGCGCTGCCGGATCCGGTCAAGCGCATGCTCAAGCAGATCGCCGCCGCGGCGGAAAGCGGCGATATCGAGGCGATGCGGCCGGTGTTCGAATCGAACGAGCTGAAACCCATGGTCGCGACCGCCTATGTCGATGACCCGATCGCATTTTGGAAGAAGGCGTCAGCCGACGGCTCAGGCCGCGACGTGCTTGCTGTCATGCTCAACGTCATGTCTACGGGCTTCGTGCGCGTGGGCCAAGGCAAGGACGCGATCTATGTCTGGCCCTATTTCGCCGAGATTGACCTCGCGACGCTGACGCCGGCCCAGGAGGTCGAGCTCTATCGCATCGTGCCGCCGTCGCTCGCGCTCCCCATGAAGAGAAGCGGCAAATACAGCTATTACCGGCTCGGCATCTCGCCGACCGGGGTGTGGCAGTATTTCATTCAGTAGGCCCAACCAACTCCTCTCCCCAGTGGGGAGAGG
>JAENXG010000127.1 GCA_016649675.1 Methyloceanibacter sp. | reverse complement strand
GAGCGTGATCACCTCGTTCGCCCGCACGAAGACGATGAAGCCCGTGGTCGGGTTCGGGCCGTTCGGCATGAACACCGTTATCAGCGGATTGCCGGCGCCGATCTTCTCCTCGACCTCTTGCGGCGGGTCGCCGGCAAGGAACACGATGGAGTAGAGTCCCTTGCGGGGAAACTCGATCAGCCCCACGCGCTTGAAGGAGGTGCCGCTCTTGGAGAAGATGGTCGTGAAGATCTGCTTGAGCAGGCGATAGACGCCGCGCACGACCGGCATGCCGTCGAGCATCATCTCGCCGTAGCTGACAATGGTGCGGCCGAACAGATTGGCGGTGAGTGCACCGACCACCATCAGGCCGAAAATGCCGACAATGAGACCCACCCCCGGCACGTTGAAGGGGAGATAGTTCTCGGGCAGGTAGGCTTGCGGCAGAAGCGGCTTCACCCAGGCATCGACGAGGTTGATGAACCACCACACCACATAGACGGTGATGGCGACGGGGCCGACGACGATGAGGCCGGTCAGGAAATAGCCGCGCAACCGCGCGCCGAGATGCGAGGAGGCAGGCTCTCCCGCCGCCGCAAGCAGTGCGAGCTGATCCTCGCGTTGGGCAGGGGTCTCGCCGTCTTGATCGGTTAGAGGCGTCGGCTTGTCCTTGGTTTTCATGAGACTTCAGGGAGGTGAAAGAGAGAAGCGAACGGGCTCGATGATGGTGCGGAAGCGTTGATAGCATGCCCTCGTTGCAAACCTGGAGCCAGCTCGGAAATGCCCTAAAAGCTTGCACGCGTCATGCGGGAATAATGCGCTTTACGGCGTTGCGAGAAGACAATCAACTCCGCTTCGCTTCAGCGCATTGCAAAGCTTAAGGCTTTCCGCCTTGTCCGGGAAGGGTCCGATCTTGAGGCTGTAGAAAGTTCCGAAATTGCCGATGTCGACTTTCTCGATTTCCGGCTGCTTGGCGGCGAGCTCGGGGTTCGCGCTGGCGACCTTCTTCCACAGCGCCTTCGCGTCCTCCTCCGATTGGCTCGAGGCGAGTTGCAGGCGATAGCCGCCGCCGGCAGCTGAAGGAGGCGGCGCTGTCGGCTCAGCTGCCGGTTCCGCTTCGGCCGTCTTCTTATTGAACCAGCGTCCCCAGCCCTTGCTTTGGCCGCCACCTTCGTCGCCGGAGGCCGCATCTTGGGTTTCGGTCTTGGTCGTCCAGCTCGGATTGACCGGAGCGGACGCCGGTGGCGGTGCGGCACGCGGCGCGCTCGGCGGAGCGGCGGGCGTGCTCGGAGGTTCTGAAGCGGCGCTCCCCGAAGAGTCGGTCACAGAGCCGAACCAGCGGGTGAGGCGATTGCCGCCGCTGGGCTTGGGGGACTCCCCCTCGACCGACGCCGACGTGCTCCAGGAGCTTGGCGCATCTCCCGCAGATTTCGGGGACGAGTCGGCGGTGCGGGTCGAAGGCGGCGGCGCCCCGCCAGAGACCGACGTATTAAAGCCGGGCAGCGGCTCGGCGCTGGCGCGCGCGGCAGCGCTCGATCCGCCCTGATCTTCGGGGCGAACCTCGGTTGAGAAGGCGGCGATGGCGGCAGGCCCTTCGGCTGCGCCCCCACCCTCGGCAATAAGCTGATCGACCGTGCCGCTCCCGCCAGCCTTGCGCGCTAAAGCGATCTCCGCCTCGCCCTGGCTGGCAAGCCCCGCGGCCTGGAAGGCAAGGCCGCGATTAACCAGCGCCTTGACCCGGTCCTGCTCGCCTAGCCCGAGCCAGATCGCAGCGCCAAGATCGGCAATGGCGCGGGCAGGCTGGCCGAGCTTGCGATAGGCGATGCCTCGGAGATAGAGCGCCTTGGCGGCTTCGCCCGGAGAGGCGTTCTCCGAATTGACCGTGGCCGAGAGCTGGCGCACCGCATTGTCGTATTTGCCGGCGGCGAGCGAAGCGGCGCCGTTAGTGAGGCCTGAGTCCTCGGCAAGGGCAGGCCCGAGGGCAGCGAGAAGCGCAAGCGCTGCGCCGAAAATGCGCCCGCGCGGGAAGAAACGCCCGCCGAAAGCATGACGGCGCGGCCGGAAGCACTTCCGATGATCCGCCATGTCATTGCTCAAACAAAGAAATCGGGCAAATCCGAGGCTGTAGACTATTCTACCGTCACAGATTTTGCGAGGTTCCGCGGCTGATCTACGTCGGTGCCCATAAAGACCGCGGTATGATAGGCAATCAGCTGTATCGGCACGGCATAGACAAGCGGCGTGACGAAGCGGTGCACCGGCGGCACCGCGAGATGGGTTGAGATCGCGCAGCCGGTGCTCGCCGGATCGGCATCGCTAACCAGCACGATCTGCCCGCCCCGCGCCGCAACCTCCTGCATGTTCGAGACGGTCTTCTCGAAAAGGTCGTCGCGCGGCGCAATGACGATGACCGGCATTTTCTCGTCGATCAGCGCGATGGGCCCGTGCTTCAGCTCACCGGCGGCATAGCCTTCGGCGTGGATGTAGGAGATCTCCTTGAGCTTCAGCGCGCCTTCTAGCGCCATCGGGTAGCTCGAGCCGCGGCCGAGATAGAGTACGTCGCGGGCTTTCGAGAGGCCGTGGGCAAGCGTCTCGTAAGGCCGCTCGTCGCGCAGCACCGTGGCCATATGGCGCGGGACCTCCGCCAGCGCCTGCACGAGCTCGGCCTCGAGCGCTGGCCCGATAACCCCGCGCGCCTTGCCGGCGGCGATGGCAAGGCAAGCGAGCACGGTCAGCTGGCAGGTGAAGGCCTTGGTCGAGGCCACCCCGATCTCTGGACCGGCCAGCGTCGGCAGCACCGCATCGGACTCCCGGGCGATGGAAGACTCCTGCACATTGACGACCGAGACGATGTGCTGACCTTGCGCGCGGCAGTAGCGGAGCGTCGCCAGCGTGTCGGCCGTCTCGCCCGACTGCGAGACGAACAGGGCGGCGCCGCCCTCATCGAGCGCCGTCTCGCGGTAGCGGAATTCCGACGCGATATCGACGTCGACCGGGAGCCGTGCCCAGCGCTCAAACCAATATTTGGCGACGAGGCAGGCATAGAAGGCGGTGCCGCAGGCCGAGAGCGAGAGGCGGTGGACGTTGGCGAAGTCGAAGGGAAGCGCCGGCATATCGATGCGGTTGGCGGCAAGATCGACATAGGCGGCAAGCGTGTGGCCGATCACTTCCGGCTGCTCGTAAATCTCTTTGGCCATGAAGTGGCGGTGGTTGCCCTTGTCGACGACGAAGGCGGTCGCCTGCGAGCGCGTGACCGGCCGCTCCACCGCCTTGCCGTTGCGGTCGCGAATGGCCACGCCGTTCCGCGTCAGCACCGCCCAGTCGCCATCCTCGAGATAAGCGATGGCGTCGGTGAAGGGCGCGAGCGCGATCGCATCGGAGCCGACGAACATCTCGCCGTCACCATAGCCGATGGCGAGCGGACTGCCCTGGCGTGCCACGATCATCAGATCGTCATAGCCGCGGAAGATCATGGCGAGCGCAAACGCGCCTTCGAGGCGCTTCAGCGTATGGTACACGGCGCGGACCGGGTCGCTGCCCGCTTTCAGCTCGCGGGTGATGAGATGAGCGATGACCTCGGTATCGGTGTCGCTGGTGAACTCGGCGCCTTCGGCGATGAGTTCCTCTTTCAGCGCACGGAAGTTCTCGATGATGCCGTTATGCACGACCGACACCTGGTCGGTCATATGCGGGTGCGCATTGGCCTCGACCGGCTTGCCGTGGGTGGCCCAGCGGGTATGGCCGATGCCGGTGTCGCCGTAGAGCGGAGAGGATTTGAGGCGCTGCTCGAGATTGCGCAGCTTGCCTTCAGCGCGCCGCCGGCCGAGATGGCCGTTCTCCACGGTGGCAACGCCTGCGGAATCGTAGCCGCGATATTCGAGGCGCTTCAGCGCGTCGACCAGTTGCTCGGCGACCGGACCTTTGCCGAGAACGCCAACGATACCGCACATCGTCCCCTACTCCCTCAGACCCTGGTTACTGGCTAATTGGCGCGGTTGTGTGTCGCAATTCACGCTCTATGTCCCTTTGTTTCCGGCGTTCTTCGGCGTGCGGCCACGCCGCTCGCGCACCCGCGCCGCCCATCCTTGACGCTCCTCCTGGGGGCTGCGCGTGAGCGCCAGAGCATCGGCGGCAACGTCCTTGGAGATGACGCTTCCCGATCCGATATAGGCGCCCTCCCCGATCTTGACCGGAGCTATGAGCGA
The DNA here is from genome assembly GCA_016649675.1 of Methyloceanibacter sp. GTDB lineage: Bacteria > Pseudomonadota > Alphaproteobacteria > Rhizobiales > Methyloligellaceae > Methyloceanibacter. The sequence continues at coordinate 2,802 of JAENXG010000127.1, read as the reverse complement.
AGAGTTCGAGCCGATAAAGGCCCCGGCTCCGATCTCGGTGCGGTGCTTGGCGAAGCCGTCATAGTTGCAGGTTATGGTGCCGGCGCCGACGTTAGCGCGCGCGCCGACGCTCGCATCGCCGATATAGGTGAGATGGTTGACCTTGGCGCCCTCGGCGATCTCCGCCTGCTTGATCTCGACGAAGTTGCCGACATGGGCGTCCTTGGCGAGCGAGGCTCCGGGCCTGAGCCGCGCGAAAGGTCCGACGATCGCGCCCGGTCCGATCTTCGCGCCTTCGATATGGCAGAAGCCTCTGATGGTTGCGCCGTCCTCGATGACAACGCGCTCGCCGATCACCACATGCGGCTCGATCACCACGTCTTTGCCGATGCGCGTGTCATGGCTGAGAAAGACCGTCTCGGGCGCAGTGAGGGTTGCGCCATTGGCCATGACGAGCGCGCGGAGGCGTCGCTGCATGGCGCCCTCAGCCATGGCGAGCTCGGCGCGCGAGTTGACGCCGAGCACCTCCTCCTGGTCCGACAGCACCATGCGCGTCTCGAGCCTGTCGCCGTGGGCGAGCGCCACCGCGTCGGTGAGATAAAACTCGCCCTTGGCGTTGTCGTTGCCGATCCGCCCGAGAAGGCCGAGCAGGGTCTTGCTCGAGCGGAAGGCCATGATCCCGGAATTGCACAGCGTGAGCGCCCGCTCCTGGTCGTTGGCGTCCTTCTCCTCGCGGATGCCGGCGAGCCCTCCCCGGTCGTCGAGCAGGAGCCGGCCATACCCGGTCGGGTCTTCGGCCTCGAAGCCGATCACGACGAGATCGGCCCCCGCTTCAAGCTCGCCGCGGACCTTGTCGAGGGTCTCGGGCCGCAACAGCGGCGTGTCGCCATAAAGAATGAGCACGTGACCGTGGAAGTCCTCGAAGGCCTCGCGCGCGGCTTTGACCGCGTCGGCAGTCCCGCGCTGCTCGGCCTGGACGAAGGTTTGCAGCTTCGGATCGAGCACGCTTGCCGCGGCACCGACCTGCTCCATGCCAGGACCCACGACGACGGCGATGCGGTCGACCGCAGCCGCCTTGGCGGCCCGAAGCACATGGGCGAGCAGGGTGGCCCCGGCGAGCCGGTGCATCACCTTGGGCAGGTCCGACTTCATCCGCGTGCCCTTGCCGGCGGCAAGGACGATGGCGAGAGCAGAGGGTTGGATCATGCGGGTCTAGATCGCTGTCAAATTACGCCTTGGGGGATCCAGCAAAAAGCGTGCCCCGACAAGCGCGGAAAGGAGATGGTGACACTTAAGGTCGTTAATCCTGTGTTGCGAGGGGCAAAGCGCGAATCGCTGTCTCGAGCGCGTGGAAGGCGACCTGTCTAGTCCAAAGCCAAGACGAGGGCCATAACCCTCCCATTCGTCGGCCGCGGCGGGTTCCTGGTAACGGGGAATTTGACCGGCAGCGCAGAGTGAGTAAGTCTGCCGTTTGGCCGCGGCGCAAATCTTAGGCCAAGCCTTATTGACGTCGCTTTTGCGCCTGAATTTCTGAACGGGAGGCTTCGAACCATGGTCAAGGATCGCCGGAGCGGCTCTCGCAACTGGACGCGCGGCTTTTTCGCGTTCTTCTGGATCGTGCTCGCCGGCTTTTCGAGCATCTATCTGTTCAGCGTTTTCATCGACCCGAGCGCCTTTGGCGGCCAGCTCGGCCGGTTCAGTCCGCTCCCGGTTGGCGGGGCCCCGTCTTCCGGAACCGACACGTTCGCCTCGGGCTCGCTTGGCACGAATGGCGGAAGCGACCCCGAGCTCGCCGAGATCAAGGCCACGCTGCGACAACTGTCGCAGCAAATGGCCGAGATCAACACGCGGCTGAAGCCGATCGAGAAGGTTGTTGGGCCCGTTGCCTCATTGCCCCCGGGGTCCTCCGGCAGCACCTCTTCGCCCACGCCGGAACCGGTCGCGCCCGCAAAGAAGCCTGAGGCGACGTCCGCGCCCACGCCTCCAGCGACCCCACCGGCCGAGCAGGCGAAGGTGAAGCCTCCCGAGCCTAAGCCTGTCGAGACGAAACCCGCCGAGGAGGTCAAGCCCGCCCCCGCCGCGGAGACCAAGCCTTCCCCGACCCCTCCTGAAGCGGCCAAGCCCACCCAGCAGGCCGCTCTCGAGCCGAAGCCCAGCGTGAAGCCGGCGGAGCCGCCCTCTGTCGCTTCGGCGCCGCTTGACGAAGAACCCGACGCGGGCGGCGCAGACAGCGCCGACAGCGACGCATCGGCCGCTTCCGAGGAAGCGCCCTCCCCATCACCTTCAGCAAGCAATGAGAGCGCGAAGCCGGCAGGGGCCACCGAGAGCGGCAAGCCGGCTGGCACCACCGAGAGCGCAAGCTTGGATCCAGTCGCTCTGCCGCCTGCCGCCAATGACGGCAGCACGCGCTACGGCATCGAGATCGGCACCGTGGCCAAGCAGGACGGTCTCCGGCCGCTGTGGCGCGAGTTCCTCACCAATCATTCGGCGCTGGTCGCGGGGCTCCAGCCCAGGCGGGTGCTTGCCCCCGACAAGAAGTGGCGGCTGATCGCCGGCCCCTTCTCCAATGCCGCTGAGGCGGCGCAGGCCTGCGCGCTGTTCAAGAAGGCATCGCGGCCTTGCGAGGCCACGGTCTACGCCGGCGACGCGCTCTAATTACCCGCCTAAGAACAATCGGCCCATGTCGGGATCGGCGAGAAGCTCCTTGCCGTAGCCCGCTTTGATAAGCCGGCCCGCCACCAGCACGTAGCCCACATCGTCGAATTCGAGCCCTTTCCGCGCATTCTGCTCGACGAGAATGAGGGTCGTGCCGCTGCCATCGCG
>JAENXG010000230.1 GCA_016649675.1 Methyloceanibacter sp. | reverse complement strand
ATTTCATCGAAGGCCTGCCCCGAGGGCTCGAGCCTGGCGGTCCGCGCCAACGCGACTCCAAGCCGGAAGCCCCTGACGTGCTAAGCCGCCCGGCGCGCCAAGCCGGTCGTCGAAGGGTTCTCGGCCGTCTCGGAGATCGACGTGCGCGCCTCCGCCGGCCCTGGCGCGCTCCACGATGCGAAGAGTCGAATGAGGCCGGGCTGTTCCCTGTCCCTTCCGAAAATTCCATCCGACCTGGATTCGCATTGTGAGGCAGAATCACCGCGTCGTTTCAGGCGCTGGCGCGCCTTTGTTCAGAAGCCAATTAGTGACGCGGGCTAGAGCGCTAAGATCCCGGTGTGGAGGACTCATCGCCATCCGGCGTTGCAAGCGATTAGCGCCTTATCGCGGAAGTTTCCTCGCCGCTTCCAAATGCTGCTTTATGACCGGGAGCGTATTGTTGGCAAACGCCTTGACCGCAGCATTGTCGCCCTTCTGCGCATATTGAGCGAACAGGTCCTCCGCCTTTTCGTGGGCATTGACCTGCTGGTTGGCATAGCTCTTATCGAAATCCTCCGCGTGGGCCGCATTCAGGTCGTCGATCAGGCGCTGATGCTTGTCGTCGAGCTTCGCGGGCAGATCGACCTTGATGGACTGCGCCTGGACGATCCCCTTCAACTCCTCGGTGGTCTTGGTGTGCGCCTCGACCATATGCTGGCCGAACTGCTTCACTGCGTCGGACTGGCCCTTCTGGCCTGCGATTTTGCCGGCCTCGACCTCGTAGATGTCGCTCATGGCGACGGTCTGCACGAAGTCAGGCGTGCTTGGGGCACCGCAAGAGACTAGGCTAAGCGTCGCAAGCACGGTTAATGCAGCCAGTACATAATTTCTCATTTGCGGTCTCCGAAATGACGGCGGCGGGCGCGCTGCCCTAGGGACAACTTCGGAAAGCAGAAAACCCCCTAAAGGTTCCCGAGAAGAGCGCCCAATCCAGCGATTAAGCGGGACTGGCGCCAAGCTTTTACTGACCGGACTTTTTTCGACGATCGACTTCGGCTCGGGAGACTTCACCCGCGTCGATCAGCGCCTCCACGCATCCTTTTGATAAGCCTCGACCATGCTTATCCATACACGTTCGAAGAGCCGGGGTGTCGAGCCCATACTCCCCGCAGAACTTGTGATAATCGGCTTGGCATTGTTGCTGTTCAAGCTTGGTGATGGGCGCTGACTGCGCCGGCAAACCGAAACAGCCCATGACAACAAAGGCGATTGGCAGTGTTCCCCAATATGCCTGCATAAGAATTCCCTCTAATCGCGTAGCTGAGTAGAGTTGTCTGTCGGGGGGGACAATGGAATGTCGGGCGCTGCCTCAAGAGCCCGGAGCTTCGCACTCGTGTCACAGAATGATCCAAAGCAGACATCGGCCGTTTACGGGTCTGCACGGAAGTCACCGATGGAAGGCCAGGATTTAGCCGCTGCTGACAACCAAATATCGGCCCTAGGCTTTTAGTCGAATGCTTGCCGCATAGCGGCGTGGCCATTCACCCGCTGAGGAACTTAACGCTTAGGTCGCTGTTGATTATCCGAGCGGCAAAAGCGCAACCCCCGGCGCAAGCTCTAGGCCGCCGCATACAAAAAAAGGGGCGCGCACTTCCCCCTGGCGCGCCCCTTAAGGCGTTAGGAACTCCAGGCTTTAGTCGGGGTTGATTATTCCCCTCTAACAAGAAGGAAAACTGAAATGACGAACGATCCAAGGATGGCTCAACAAGGTGGTGAGCAAGGCGGTCAGGGCGGCGGTCAAGGTGGCGGCGGCCAAGGTGGTGGTGGCCAGGGCGGCGGCGGCCAGGGCGGCGGTCAAGGTGGCGGCCAAAAAGGCGGTGGTCAACAAGGTGGCGGCGGCCAAAAAGGCGGTGGTCAAGGTGGCGGCGGCCAAGGCGGTGGTGGCCAAGGTGGAAAAGGCGGCCAGGGCGGCGGTCAAGGTGGTGGCGGCCAAGGCGGCGGTGGTCAGGGAGGCGGTGGCCAGAAGAAGTGACATACGCATCGAAGGGTAAGACGACGGCCCGCTCTCTCGTGAGGGCGGGCCATTTTCCGGGATGAGAGACAGACGAGGCCCGAACGCCGGGGTGCGGCGAAACCTCGAAGCTGGCGAGAATCGCGCTTCCTGTGCTTCCGTTGGACGCCCCGAGAGCGCTGGCGATGGCCCAGCGAAGAGCTAGGCGCCTGCGAGAACGACGGCAAGCGATGGAACGGCATTCTCCGAAGCTGTGAGAGTAACTCTAGTTTTTCAGCGTTTAGCACATGCTGTCGTGGTCGGCTCTAGCCGCAAAACATAAATTCACCGGGGGTCGCCGGGCATACCGGAAGAACCCGTAGCGCCCACTCTCATTTTGGCAGCGGGCTGGCCTGAAAGGGTTGTTCCGGCATCGCCGGTCCCGGAATGGCGCGAGACTAGCGAGCGGGATAAGCTGCACTCGCATCGTCGGATATAGTCAGCGCGGGCGTCCGGCTTGTCGCGACGCTCTAATCGCACCACTCAGCCCCGGTGGCTTTGGCCCGACGGATCACAGAGAGCGAAGACCCCGGAGCCTTTGCTCGATCGCATGGTGGGTGGCCGGTGGAGAGATAGCGGAACATCGGAGAGGGGATGTGCGGTTTGAAACGAGTGTTTATTGAACCCATTGCTCGCCTTATAGGTCGGCGAAACGTCACAGCCTTGGCAATCACCTGCACAAAACAAAGAAGCCCAGCGCGGCTGAAGACGGGGTGGACGCGGATACGTCCGGATCACTCACAATTAGTGACAAAAGGACAGTGGTGGGGCTCGGGCTGCGCAACGCAGGTAGCGCACTTGCGGCCACGCAAACAGTTTGTGGCGTGCGCGCACTGATCAAGATCAACGCACATCACCGCGACCTTCATTTCGATGCGGAGACTTCTCCCTTGGCGGTTTGGTAGCCATCGCAAAGAGAGCGTTGACAAGGAACGCAGCAAGGGCACTGCACAGCGCCATGATGACGTAGTGATGCCCCGAGAAACCCTGCCTCGCTACATTGGTAACGCGCTCCGGGAATGGTATCACCCGAGGCACTCAGCGCGTTCAACGATCCCTGCCAAATCCAATCCGCGAATCGTAGAAGCGCTGCGTACGTATCCGGCAATAGCGCGTTGAATGTGAAGAGCGCTACCGCAAGAATTACGGTCGTAGGCACACTCGCGACTGCGATGGCAATGCGTTGCAGTGCGGATCGAGTGCCGCCAAGAAACTTATTTAATGGAATGCCGACGAAGATAGCGGCGATGATGATCGCTGGGATCGACAGCACGACATGGGTCATGTTGACCCGCTCGCGCAGATGATTCACCGCGACTTGTCCCCATGGGTTGCCCGCTACCCTCGAGCGTGTCGGTGATCCAGCGGCCCGTATCAAATGCGAATGTGATTATGGGCTCCATCTGTCGATCGTAGACGACCGATAGCACCATAATGGCGAGCATGATTGCGTAGCGCAGCCATGCAAGCACGGTCTGGATTCCACTTCGCCTAACGGTTGACAACCGGCTGCCAGTGATTGTCGCTCCAAAACCGAACTCGCTAATCCGAGTCCGGAACAATAGTATCGCCGTCGAGTTGACGGTCATGGCTGTAAATTTAAGACAAGCAGGAAATTTCCAGACGCGATATCGGGGTTACGAGATCGCCATTTTCCGCGACGGCTTGTCGTGGAACTTCAGCGCTCAGCCGGACCCAGCTTGTGAGAAAGATGAGATGACCACTCCGAACGAAGCTTTTAAGAGGGCCGCTAATTCTCCCGTAGGTCGTCAAGCTACAGGGACAGCAAAATCCATAGGTGAGGACGTGACCGATTTCGCTGACGACCTTTCACGTAAGGCGAGCAAGCAATTTGCCCGCGCGCAGGATAGGGCGGCGGATGCGTATGATAACGCCTATGCTGCGGTTAGGAGAGACCCGGTGATCGCCATAGCAATCGCCTTGGGCATCGGCTTCTTGTTCGGCATTGTCTTAGCTACACGCCGCTAACTTGAACCCCGCCATGTTCACTGCATGGATGAAATTTGGGCATTGTCAGAGTAAATTGGCTTGAGCCACCTGGCGAGGTTTCTTAGCCTCCGGCGATGCGCAATCCCTTCCGTTATTTCAACAGCTCGCCCGAGGTGATCCGCCTCACGGTGATGATGTATATCCGCTATCCACTGTCGCTGCGACAGGTCGAGGATATCCTGTTCGAGCGGGGCATCGACATCTGCCACGAGACGGTTCGGTACTGGTGGAATCGGTTCGGTCCGATGTTTGCGGCCGCGATCAGGAAGCGACGCCTTCATCATCGGTCGT
>JAENXG010000446.1 GCA_016649675.1 Methyloceanibacter sp. | reverse complement strand
GTCGAGGCCACGGCGCGCGGCAGGCTGCGCATGTTCTCGATGGGCTGGCCGTCGAATTTCAAGATCACGTCGCTGGGCTGAAGGCCGGCCGTCGCCGCCGGGCTGTTGGGCGACACGTTGGCGACGAGCGCTCCGCTCGGCTGCGGCAGGCCCAAGCTGTCGGCGATCTCCGGGGTGACGTTTTGCACGTGCACGCCGAGCCAGCCGCGCCGCGTCTCGCCATATTGCTTGAGCTGGTCGACGACCTGCACGGCGCTGTTGGAAGGAACGGCGAAGCCGATGCCGATCGAGCCGCCGGAGGGCGAGATGATCGCTGTGTTCACGCCGATGACCTGCCCGTCCATGTTGAACAGGGGGCCGCCAGAGTTGCCGCGGTTGATAGCGGCGTCGGTCTGCAGGAAGTCGTCATAAGGGCCGGCATTGATGTCGCGCTTGGTGGCCGAGATGATGCCGACCGTCACGCTGCCGCCGAGGCCGAAGGGATTGCCGATCGCCATCACCCAGTCGCCCACCCGCATCTTGGAGGAGTCGCCGAAGGTGACCGCTTTCAGCGGCTTCTTGGGCTCGACCTGCAGCAGAGCGAGATCGGTCTTCGGGTCATGACCTAAAATCTTGGTGACCTTCAGCTTGCTGCCGTCGGTGAAGTTGATGATGATCTCGTCGGCGCCCTCGATGACGTGATTGTTGGTGACGACGAGACCGGACGGGTCGATGACGAAGCCCGAGCCGAGCGAGCTCACCTTGCGCGGCAGGCCTTCCTTGTCCTGATCGTCGAAGAAATCGTCGAAGAACTCCTCGAAGGGCGAGCCCTTGGGGCCTAGTCCGTTCGGGGTGCTCTCCCCTGACCCTTTGAGTGTCTGGGTGGTGGAGATGTTGACGACGGACTCCTGCAGGCCTTCGGCGATATCGGCCACCGAATCGGGGCCGCGGGCGAAGCTTGCCGTGGTCAGGAGCGGCCCGTGGGCGAGCACTGCGACGAAGCCTGCCGCCATGAAACACGAACGCCGCAGACGCCGCAGACGCCGCAGAAGGCCGGGTGCTTCGGGCTGCTTGCTTCTCTGTGGCATCGATCGAACACTCCCGGCTTGCTTGCCGCTCAGAACCTCGATTGCCGCCATCTTAGCGGAAATCGGCACGTTAAAGCACGCACCGTCGCGGGCCGGCATGGGGCTTAGCCGCGCACGATCCAGACCACCAGCACGCCGGCGGCGACCGCCAAGGCACCAGCCATCCGCAAGGAGGACTCAGGCATCTCCGCCGTCGCTTGCAAGAGCTTGCGGCCGAGCATGGGCGACAGCGCCCATAGCGATCCTTCGATGACGAGAACGAGGCCGAACGCGACGGCAAGATCGCTCATTGCGCCAGCGGCATCTCGGATTGCGCTCGCGTCACGGGATTAGGGCGCTTGCGGGGCTTGCGAGTGGGGCTCGCCGGCTGAAACGTTACGCTCCGGCACCTTCTTCCCGTCATCCACCGCGGCGCCCTGCTCAGGCACCTCGCTCGGACCCTCGTCGTTGCGCGGAGCGGAGGGCTTCGCGGTGGGGCCCGACGGCTGGACGCTCGGGGCTTGCGTGCTCTGCCCGCCCGGCTTGCCGTTGGCGTCGTTGAAATATTGGAAGAACTCAGAATCGGGGGTCAGCAGGAACCGCGTGTCGCCCCCCTTCAACGCCCCCTCGTAAGCCTGCATGGAGCGATAGAAGGCGAAGAAGTCGGGATCCTGGCCGAAGGCCTCGGCGAAGACGCGGTTGCGCTCGGCGTCGCCGGTGCCGCGGATCCGTTCCGATTCGCCGGTGGCGTCGGCCTTGATCACCGTGACCTCGCGGTCGGCGGTCCCGCGGATGCGGCGTGAGGCGCCCTCGCCTTCGGCGCGCCACTCGGCCGCCTCCCTCTGCCGCTCGGTCTGCATGCGCCGGTAGATCGCCTGCATGTTGGCTTCAGGCAGGTCGACGCGCTTGATGCGGACATCGACGATATTGACGCCGAAGGGGATGGCCTCCTGATTGACCTGGGCAAGGATGGTCTTCATCAACTCCTCGCGCTTGTCGCGCACGACCGTGGCGAAGGTCGCGCCGCCGAGCACGCGCCGGAGCGAGGCCTCGAGCACCGCGCCGATGCGCGAGCTGGCGATGCGCTCGTCGCGCACACTCTGGAAGAACAACAGAGGATCGATAATTTTGTAACGGGCGAAGGCATCGACGACGAGACGCTTCTTGTCGGAGGCGATCACCTCCTGCGAGGCGGTGTCGATGT
>JAENXG010000397.1 GCA_016649675.1 Methyloceanibacter sp. | reverse complement strand
GGCGGGAGGAAAGGAGGAGGAGCTGCATCGACCCCCGTTTCGACATCAGATCCTCCTCCCGATCCGCCGCGGGGAGGCATAGTCGCGGCGATGGTAACGCCACAAGATGAAGGTCAGCGCGCTGAGCAAGCCCAGCACCAGCGCGAGGATGGCAAGCCGCTGGTTCAAGTCGTGCGGCACCCATAGCGAGGTCAAGGGGCTCGCGTCGGGTTTCGGTACGACCGTGAGCGGCAGCAGCGGATAGGTCTGCCCCGCATTACCGGCATCAGGCTCGGCCGGCACGACGGTCGGCGATGGATTCGGATCGACCGGCGCGCTCTCGGTTTGCGCGACCGCATCAGGCGCCGTTGCCGCTCCGCCGTCGAAGCTGAACTGTGATGGGCTTGCCGTCGGAGCTGAAAGCGCCCCACGGGATAGCGGCAGCGCGCCCCAGGCGTTGTTGAAGCCGCCCGGCCGCATCGCCTTCTGCATCGGCGCTGGCGCCGGTGAGCCGTACACCTTGTCGTAGACCCAGCCGTCGGGAAGGTTGACCGGCATGTCGACACTCGCCACGCCCTGACCGTCGGGCCGCGATTTGGTCTTGTCGATGGCAACGAGGCTCGTCTCGCTCGACACGAGATGATGCTCAAGCGCCACCGCCTCGATCGCCTTGTCGATCCCCGTCGCACTCGGATCGGTATAGAGCTTGGACTCGAGCGCGGCGATCTTGCTGCGAGCCCAGAGTTTGGCCACGCCAGCGCCGTCGATGGCGTCGGAAATCTTCAATCCCGCCGTCCACGGCTTGCCGTCGAACGTGCCGGAGAAATGCAGCTCACCATTCATCGATGTCACCTTGGCGGAGAGCACGACCGGCTCGCCGGCATAGAGATCGGGAAGGGGATCGGGCCACACTTCGACGCTCGTCCCCGTAGGCCACGCGGCCTTGAGTCCCACCATGACTGGTTTCTCGAGCTTGGTGAAGAGGGCGCTCATGCGTTCGAGCACTTGGTCCTCGGAGCCGATCTCGGTGAAGGTGCCGCGGCCGAGCTCGGCAGCGCGCCGCATGAAATAGGTGTTCGGCGCCGAGCCGATGCCGACCGTAAACAGGCGTGAGCGGCCGACGTGCTTGGCAATCTCGTCGAAGAGCTGCGCCTCGTTGCCGACCGCGCCGTCGGTGAGGAACACCACCTGGCGGAGCCGCGTCGTATCGTTGGGCGACGTATCCTTGAGTGCAGCCTTGAGCGCTGGCAGCATCTCGGTGCCGCCGGCAGCGTCAATCCGCGACACGAAATTCTTGGCGATCGCCAGATTCTCCGAGCTGGCGTCGACGGCCTTGTCGAACAGCGTCTCCATGGTGTCGTCGAAGCGGACCACGTTGAACCTGTCGCCGGGCCTCAGACGACCGAGGGCAAAGAGCAGGCTCTCTTTTGCCTGCGCGATCGAGGTGCCGGCCATGGAGCCTGAATTGTCGATGACGAAGATCAGCTCGCGCGGCAGAAGCTTCGGCGCGCCGTCAAGCGTCGGCGGCGTGACCATGGCGAGCAGGTAGTCCTGGCCGCTGACGATCTCATGGAACAGCGCAGTCTGCGGCACGGAGGCGGCCTTCGGGCTCCAAGTGAGCTCGAAATCCTTGTCGGCGGGAACGGTGCCTTGGGCAAGACTCAAGGTCGCGGTTTCGTCGCCGGTGTGATTGAGCGTGATCTGATGGAACGGGCTCTTGATGTCGCCAAGGGCGAATCCCGCATTGAGCTTCACTTGGATCGATACGGGGTTGATCTTGCCGGCTTTGGCAGGGTCGAGCACCGGCGGAGTGATGCGGTCGCGGTCAGGCACCGGATCGACCGGGGCCTGCTTGCCGCCGTAATCGACCACGTTTACGTCGCTCGGCTCGGGATTATAGCGGGGCGCCACCACGAGCGGGAAGCGCAGCGAATAGACACCGCCGTCCTGCTTCACCGTCTCCTGATATTCGATGCGGACGACGATCGACTCGTGCGGGCCGATATTGGCGACGGAATTGGTGAAGATGTTCGGGCGCTCCTGCTCGACGAGGCTCGCCTTCTGGCCAGCGTCCTTGGCGGCTTCATAAGCCTGCTTGGCCGCGTCGCGGCCCTTGATCTCGCCCTCGATGACGCGCGAGCCGATCTCCATGTGCAGGGCATCGACGGCGGATTGCTCGGGCAGCGGAAACACATAAACCCCTTCGAGCCAGCGGTCTGACGGGTTCTCGAAGCGTTGCGTGACGGCAACCCGCGCAATGGTGCCGTTGACCGTCATGACCACGTCGGTGTTGAGGCGCGGCGCCTCCACGAAGGCTCCATCCTCTCCGGATCGAAGGAGGAGGGCGCCGGTGTTCATGTCGCCGGGACTGACGAGATTGGCTTGGGTGGCGGCGGCGCTCGCGCCGGAACTGGCAGGTTCAGCCTGCGCCAAAATGCTCGGCAGCGTGAAGAGCAAAACCAGGATCAGGGAAAGGAAAAAGGAAGTTGCCAGGGGTGCGCATGAGCGCAGAGCTTGGCGTCGCATGGT
>JAENXG010000299.1 GCA_016649675.1 Methyloceanibacter sp. | reverse complement strand
GGCATTCAAGCCGCACCCAATGCAGGGCTGGAGCCCCGACTTCATTCCCAAGTTGACAGGTGACGTCGTCGACATGGGCATCATCGATCGCATCCTGACGATTGGGGGCGCCGACGCGATGCACTGGAGCAAGCAGCTCGCTCAGAAGGAAGGAATCTTCGTTGGAATTACAGCAGGCGCGACCTTCGCGGGGGCACTTCGGATTTGCGAGGAGGCGCCCAGGGGCGCAACGGTCCTTTGTATGCTGCCCGACACAGGTGAGCGCTATTTGAGTACCCCACTTTTTGCGGATATCGCGGTGGGCATGACCAATGAAGAGCTGGAGATCTCATGCTCAACGCCTAGTTCCCGCCTTGAGCCAGCGGCTTGAGATCGATCACTTAGGCCTAGCTTGGAAGGACTTCTGCTGTCGGTTTGTTGCGGACCAGCCGATGCGTTGTCAGATCCTTATGGGCGGCAGAGTCAATTCTCGGTGGTTGCAGGCCCGGGATTTGGACCTATTTTTGGGATTCTCGTCCATAGTGGAATCGTGTTCGGTATAGGTGGCTTCGAGCCCCCGCAACCACCGACAGTTGACTCCCCGAAGCGCCAGCTTTGGGGAGTTTTTGTTTTTGGCCGGGCCCGGCGCAAAGGGCCAAGATTTGAGCCAAGTCGCCATGAAGCGTGGCCGAGATGCATTGACCCGCGGCCCCTGGGCGGAGCTCGATGCAGCCGAGCAGCTCGTTGAGAGCTTGGCTGGTCTCGCGATCAGCCATTGCAGTGAGCAGATGCTTGTCGACCTCCGGCGCTGGTGCGGGCAGCCGGTCGAGTTCTGTTTTGACCTTCTCGGCTGTCGCAAGATCGTCCGCGATCTCAATACCGAGCTCGGCGGCGAGCGCCAACAAAGCTTCGGGGACGGCGTTGAGCGCCGCTTTCAGCCTCTCGCCGTGGGATATAAGGTCTTCCTGGTCAAAGAGGTTGAGCTCAGCGGCACCGGCTCCGTGCCAGGGATGGCGTTCGACAGCGCCGTGGACCGTGACTATCGCTTGGTTGAGCTCGCCTAGTGCCGCGAGCTTCGCCCGGCGGTCCGCAAGTTCGGCCTCTGTAAGAGCGTCGACATTCGATAGACGGATCTCGTCGAGGGTTTTCGGCAGGTTGGCCGCCGCATGCCGGCTGCGCTGTTCGGCCCAGAGGATTTGATGAACCGTTTTTCCCCCGACGCCGAAATCAGAGTTTATAAGTGAGACATAGGCAGAAAGCTGGAGGCAGCGGACTTCCCCCCAAGCAAAGAGCCAGGTGGTGGAGTCAGGATGTAGCCTCCGGCTGGCCATCACCGGCTTGGAGCGATGAGAGGCCGATGCTCGCCGCGACACCCCTAGTCTTGCTGTACTCACAGTGGCGCATGTGGCAGCTCAATATGCAGCGGCCTGCCGAGACGCAGGAGCGTGAGCTGCTCTGGTTGGTAAGAGAGGCAGCCTCGACGCGGTTCGGACGCGATCATCATTTTGCTTCTATCAGGAGTGTGCAGGACTTCCAGAACCGTGTGCCGATACGGAGCTATGAGGCTCTTTGGAATGGGTACTGGAAGGCGGAGTTTCCTGAACTCAAAGATTGTACCTGGCCGGGCACCATACCCTATTTCGCCCTTACAGCCGGAACGACGACGGGGGTCACCAAATACATTCCCTGCTCGCGCGAAATGTTAGACGCCAATTTCCGGGCCGCCGGGGACCTCCTCTTTCACCATTTGCTCAATCGGCCGATGAGCCGAATTCTCGGCGGCAAGGCCTTCATCCTAGGTGGCAGCACTGACCTGCGGGAGGTATCGCCGGGGATCTATTCTGGCGATCTGAGCGGCATCGAAGTCAATGAGATCCCCTGGTGGCTGCGCCCCTACACCTTTCCACCGCGGGGCTTGGCGTTCCTCACTGATTGGAAGGAGAAGGTTGATACGCTCGCACGGCTGTCGCTTGAGGAGGATATTCGCGCGATCAGCGGGACGCCGAACTGGCTGCTGATATTGTTCGACAGGCTTGCCGAGCTGCGTCCGGACAGAGAGCCGCAGCTTCGGAACTATTACCCCGGGCTCGAGATGCTGGTTTATGGCGGGGTCGACTTCAAACCGTACGCCAAGCGATTCACGGAGCTTCTGGAGGGCAGTAGGGCCGAGCTGCGGGAGGTGTATCCGGCGAGTGAAGCCTTCATCGCCATCGCGGATCGCGGCCCGGGCGAAGGGCTGCGCCTGATCGTCGATAACGGCGTGTTTTTCGAATTCGTGCCGGCCAAAGAACTCAGCGCTCCCAATCCGTCACGGCATTGGCTCGGCAATGCCGAGCCCGGGATCGAATATGCCGTTGTCGTCAGCACATGCGCGGGCGCCTGGGCCTATATCCTCGGCGATACTGTAAGGTTCCTTGAACTTGATCCGCCGCGCATTCTCGTCACGGGCCGCACCTCTTATGTTCTTTCGGCCTTTGGCGAGCATCTGATTGGCTCCCAGATCGAGGAAGCTATCGCGTTCGCCGCGGGTGCGATTAACGCGCACGTGGTTGACTATTGCGTTGCGCCCAGCTTTCCAGAGAGCGCCGGCCGGAAAGCTGCCCATTACTATGTCGTGGAGTGCGCCGGTTACCTTCCGCAGGCGAGCCAACTCGTGGCGTTCGCCAGCGCGCTCGATGCCCGTCTCTGCGCGTTGAACGCGGACTACCAGCAGTACCGTGCTGGCGACTACGGCTTGCAAGGGCCGACCGTCGAGGCCGTCGCTCCTGGTAGCTTCGCAGCTTGGATGAAGAGCAGGGGCAAACTCGGCGGGCAGCACAAAGTGCCGCGGATCATCAACAACGCCGAGTTGTTCGCAAGTCTTAGGGAATTCGCTGGTCTGGCATCCTAACTCTCACAGACGTCCAGGGCCGGTCAGCCAAAGGTGTCGGCCGCCATCAGGTATCTGAGCTCCTTAAAAACCTTGATTTTCAAGCTCCTTGGCACCATTTCCAGCTCGTGAGGCTGTTTGGCTGAGACGCTGAGACGCTGGCGCGCCAGTATCCCCGAAGATTTCAATCGGCAGAGCGGTGCTAAGCAACTCTGGCCCTTCCTGGCCAGGGGCGTCACCCCTCTTTTCGGCACTATGCCGGGTGCGCCGCGGAAGAATTTGATCAAATGGATTCGATGCGGAATTATCAATTTGAAGAGGAGCACGACGGCTCTGCCGTTGAGCGTCCGGCTGACGTTGCCGATTTTCCGGGCGCCAAAGTCGCTGGGATTGATTCAGGTCATGAGCGTCGCTTGGACTGGCTCGAACCCAGCGTACCCATGCGCCGGGATGGCGCAGCTGCCCCCGGCAGCATCACGAATCAGGTCGACGATGCGCCGCGCTCGCGTGACCCGCTCGACGCGTACTTCCGTAACCTCGACAATGCCGAGTTGCTCTCCCGCGGCGAGGAGCTCGTGCTTGCCAAGCGGATCGATGAGGCG
>JAENXG010000308.1 GCA_016649675.1 Methyloceanibacter sp. | reverse complement strand
TGATCTGCCGAGCCAGCCACTCGGCTGTCGGATGCCGTGTCACCTCGAACCACAACAGCTGTCGCCGGCCGTGACCCAGAACCAGGAACGCAAACAAGAGATCAAAGGTCAGCGTCGGCACAACGCACATATCGATGGCGGGTAGTGCCTCAGTTTGAATTAGGGCCTTAGCGCGCGGCATTTGCCTCCTATATGCTGGGCAAAGGAACAGGGAGGCGCCCTTATGCCGAATATTTCCGAACATGAAACGGACGCGGAACGTGAGAAGGTATATCGTCGAGGATATGTGCACGGCGTACAAGCTATGATCTCGGGAATTGTGGATAAGCTTTCTTACGACGAGCGGCAGACGCTTGAAGTGTGGTTTGCGAATGTGCTGACGCCATGGTCGCAGGGCACTGCTGGCAGTTTTCTTCCTCCTGACGCTCCCCGCTTAGGCTAGCCATGCCCAAAGGCCCTAAAGGCGAGAAGCGACCAGCCGACGTAATCGGCGCCGCAGTCATGGTGGGCAAGATCGCCACCGGCGAGGTCGTCGAGGTCGAGGAGAAGCCCTCTGCCGCCGCGGAGCTTGGGCGCAAGGGAGGGAAGGCGCGCGCCGAAGGGATGACGGCAAAGCGTCGTATTGAGATTGCCAGAAAAGCTGCTCGCGAAAACACCGCGGATTTCGCGATAAATTTGACCCTGTGGAAGACAAAACTTTCTTCTATATCAGATACTTAGACGGTGGCTGTGCTGGCAGTCAGCAGCGAACGGCTCTCCGTTGGGTCAAATTCCCTGATCACCGGGAAAATAGAGGGAATTTCATCAATCTCGGGCTAATCGCGCGGGCTTGGCCCTTGGAAACACAACCGGTTGGCGGCGAAATTCCCTGGTTGGCAAAACAGGGAATTTTTCCAAGGAAACAGGGAGTGTCAGCATCTCAAAAGGGAAATCCGAAAGTCTGCATCTGGTCGAAGAGCGGACCTTCCGAGCTCGAGCGCCGACTTCTGAGAATGACCCACAACGGACATCGCGGCGGGTAGCCCGCTCTTCGCGAGGGGACTCGCGCCTACATGCTCCTCGATCTCACCGCACCTCGATTGCGCAAGCTTTGCAGCGAAACTCTAAAACGCCCAACGCACCGACAAACGAGGATACAGGCGTAGTCGGTGTCAAAGGGGAGGGCTTCAAACGAAGGCACGGCCTCCCCCGACGAGACAGGGGTGTGAAGGAGGCCGTGCCAACGCACCGCTCGATTGAGCAAGAGCGACTCAAACCGTGAAACGCTAAAAATACGTGAAGGCGCATTAACCAAGTTTGCTCGTCTGCTCCGGCTTTCCTTTTCCCGGCTCAGAGAATTTGTAGTGCTAATCAGAGCTATTGGTGCATCCATGGCGTCGGTACGATCGGCGCCCTTCTGATGTATCCCCCTTCCGCATGAGCGAGGATCGCTACACGCAAGGACGCTGCGAGCGCTGCAACTTGCCCATCGTTGAGCTCGACGCTTACGGCGAGCGCCTGCGCGGATGCATCGGCTGCAACAACTGGCAATCAATTAGCTCAAGCGAGTGGCGCCGACTTCCCGACGAGGACATCGCCGCGTTGAGGGGTTTGAAATCCGGCTGGCGATGGCCGCGGCTGAAACTTGGGGATTAGGCCCAATAGGTCCTTGATCGTCGCCGCGGGTTGGCCCGGCATGCTCGGCCCATGCTCCTAACCGCCGCCCAACATAACCGCCTCGCCGAGGTCTTCGAGAAAGCGGCAGCAGACCAGAGCCTCAACCCAGAGGCTCGGGCGTTTCTTGCAAAACACGCGGCTCGCTACCGGGCGCTCGCGCGCAGGGCCGAGGAGAAGATGAAAGCTCGGCGCTTAAACTAGGGCGCCACAACTTACGGGGCGCGACGGCGCAGCTCGATATTGTGCTATCTAGATTTGTGGTGATCGTTACCCTGAGATCACCCCTTTGGTTGAGGAGCCCCGGTCGTCCACCTTGGCCGGGGCTTCTTCTTTAGGCGCCCACTCTTGAGGAACCAAGTCGCTAAAGCCACGTTTGCCCCACAGTGGTATTGGCGCCAACTCCCTGGCCCGGGCTCTAGCTCGGGGGGTGAATATGATGTCCTCGCCGTCATTCTCCTACGAGGAGTCGGTGCTCTCGCACTTGGAGAAAGTTCAGGAGCTTCCCGTTGATGTTCGGGCGGATATTGCTACGCACGTCGACAACTACATCAAACTAGCTAGGGCCGCGAAGGATGAGGCTCTCGTGGCACGGCTCGCCACAGGTGCCATGGAAGAGCAAGCCAAGGCGATCGGGCAGGGGATCAACTCCTCGATGGATCCGCGATGGGCTGCACCGGCAATTGCCGAGGCATGGTGCTATGCCACGATCAGTCTGTCCAAGGGCTACCTAAATCGATTGCACGCGGAAGCGATCATCGGAGCAATTGAGGCGTTCACATCAAGCCGTTCTTAACGGGTGATGTTAAAGGGGTTCGCTTCCAATGGGGGCTTCTTCTTTAGGCGCCCGGTCCCTGTGGAACCAAGTCGCTAAGGTGACGTTTGCTCCACAGTGGTATTGGCGCCAACTTCCCTGGCCCCCCTGCCAGCGCCGATACCTAGTAAGAATAGTGGGAAGCCCGGCTGCCCCCCGCAGTCGGGCTTCTTCCTTGCTGCGTTGAGGGGCCACAGTGGAGAACCATCATGGATAACACCACACTCCTCATTATTGTCATGGTGATCTTGGCTTTGCTTGGCGGCGGCTATGTCGGCCGGGGCCGCTGGTGGTAGTGGAGCATGTTCCCGATGCTTCTGACCGCGGACCAACATAAGAGGCTCGCCGAAGTCTTTGAGGAGGCGGCGGCGGATCAGAGCCAAAAGCCAGAAGATCGGACGCTGCTTGCCCGCAAAGCCGCCCGCTTCCGCAGGCTCGCGCGTGGCCGAGAAGATCAAAGCGCGGCGGTTGAACTAAGAGCCAGTCGTTTCTGCTTGTCGCCCATGCAACGAGTGTGGCCGCATGGCGCTGCGTGCAAGGTAAGCGTTAAAAACCGACTGAAATAATGGAGAAAAGAGTGAGCGGGAGCGTGACGCGATACGGACTACTAAGCACCGATGGCGCTCCCGCCAAAATGCCCGTGTACGGGGCTTTAGCTGATGTGTGGCGACAGTCGCGGCGATTCAAGGGGCGCGGTGCAATAGCTGTGTCATGGCGAGGCGGGGAAATGAAGCGGCACCAGGCAATGTCACGGTAACTCGGATAGCTTTGCGGTTCGTCGCCGATTAGCATCATCGGATGAGACCGATAGCGTTCAAGCGCCACCGCTTCCCTCCAGAAATCATCCGCCACGCGATCTGGCTATATGCCAGGTTCACGCTGTCCTTTCGG
>JAENXG010000112.1 GCA_016649675.1 Methyloceanibacter sp. | reverse complement strand
GCAAACGCGCTTTCGGCCGAGCAAAAAGAAGGCTTGAGGCTTTTCATCGACACGGGCTGTGCTGCTTGTCATTCGGGTATCAATGTCGGTGGTCAGATGTACGCCCCATTTGGGGTCATCGAGAGGCCCGGAGCTGATATCCTGCCCCCCAATGACAAGGGCAGGTTCGCGGTGACGAAGACCGTGAGCGACGAGTACGTGTTCCGCGTGCCGCCGTTGCGCAATATCGAGCTAACGCCGCCTTATTTCCACTCGGGTCAAGTGTGGGACTTGAAACAGGCCGTCGGTATCATGGCCACTGACCAGCTTGGCAAGTCGCTCAACGATGATCAGGTCGCGAAAATAACTGCGTTTCTGAAATCGTTGACAGGAGACCAGCCGCAAGTCACCTACCCAATTATGCCGCCGAGCGTGGCGACGACACCGACGCCACAGCCATAGTGCTCGATGCTAAAAGCGATTGGCAGCGTGTCCATTAAGCGTCGCTGAAGGGCTTTTTGGAGAAGCCGCTCAACCTTCCCCCTGAGACAGGCAATGATGCACGCACACCCAAAGCACGTAGCGCCGACAGAACGAGGGAGAAAATGGCAGCGCCCATGAGTGCGACAGTATCGAGTCCACCGCCCAGCGTGGACTTCTCCGGCAAATGGTACAACCAGAGAGGTTCCGAGATGGACCTCATCGTCGATGGCTCAATCGTCAAGGGAACCTATAAAACTAAGGTCTCATCGCCGAACGACCAAGACTTGTTCTACCTAACCGGCTTCGCGACCGGCGATCTCATCTCATTTACCGTGAACTTCGGCAAATTTGGCACTCTCACCTCTTGGGCGGGCCAGTACGCCAAGGAGGGTCAGGAGCCGGAGATGATCCACACCTGTTTTGTGGCAGCTGTTGACGTATCGGAAGAGAAGGAGCCGGACGTGATCTGGGGCGGCGTTAGATCTGGGTCGGATTTTTTCCGACGCGAAGTCTGGACTTGGGGTCATTTTTAAAGCGAAAGGGCGCAGCGGTGCCCAGCTAGATCGCTTGAACAACACAGGGCCACACTCGAGTACAGAACGATTGAGCAGGCTAGACCAAGATCGAGGGCTGACGCGCTTACCAGGACTGTCTGGCAAAGTACTTTCTATTCTTTACGTCACCGCCGCGAGCCTGCCAATGATCGCCGCGATGATGAGCAAGATGAGGCCGGCCAGCCCGCTAAACGAGCTCGGCACCGCCTTTGGGCTTACGGGCGCTGCTCTTCTCTTCCTGCAATTTTTGAGTTCAGGCCGCTATGAAACCCTTTCCGGCCGGATTGGCATTGATCGCACGATGGGCTTTCATCGTGTTGCTGCGTATTTCCTGCTGGGTTTCGTGCTACTCCACCCGTTGAGCTATTCGGCCACCAGCTTCTTAAGCAATCCAAGGGCGGCGCTAAACCACCTGACGGGGATGCTTTTAAGCGAACGCCTCAGGACAGGGGTTGTCGCTATGGCGGGGCTGATCGTCATGGTCGCCCTCGCCACATTCCGGTCCCGGCCCTTCATGCGATACGAATATTGGAGAGTATCGCATGGGATGTTCGCCATTGCGGTGACGGCATTGGCGCTAGATCACCTCTTCGTCGTGGGAAACTACAGTGCTGAGCAGCCGTTGCGGCTGCTCTGGTTCTTCTTCGCGACAGTGGCTTTGGTCGCGATTGGATTAGTCTATATCGTGCGTCCTTGGCGCATGTGGCGAGAGGATTGGCGCGTGGAGCGTGTCAGACCTCTTGGTGAGCGCATCTGGGAAATGATGCTGCATGGTCCCGAGACGACGCGCCTCCGCTTTCGAGCGGGACAGTTCATCTGGATGACGCTCGCGCCCCACCGACCTCCGTTCCACGATCATCCATTCTCGATTGCCTCTTCCCCCACCGACTTGCCAAGGCTTCGCTTGGTCATACGTGAGGCCGGCGATTGCACCAGTGGGTTCGGGCAAATTGAGCCTGGAACCCGCGTAGCAGTCGATGGGCCTCATGGAAGCTTTGTTCTTCCAAAAGGCAAAGAGCCCGTGATCATGGTCGCCGGCGGCGTCGGCATCGCCCCGCTGCTTGGGATGTTGGAGGAGGCGGCCGCCAATGCGGACGCGAGATCATTTCGTCTTCTTTACGCGGCCCGAAGTCCTTCTGCTTTGGCTGGCCTCGAACGGTTGCGGGAACTGCAATCAAGGCTTGATCTCTCAATCCAGTGTGTTGTGGAAGAAGACGTGGAAGGTTCTGGATGCTCAGTCGGGCCTATCGGCCATATGCACGTGTCACGATCGTTGAGGGGGACACAGTCTAAGGACGTTACGTGCCTGGTGTGCGGCCCCGCAGTCATGATGGAAATTGTAACCGATGCGCTCTTGGCTCAGGGCGTGCTGGCTGACACCATCCACTATGAGCGCTTCGATTACGCGGCAGGCAAGGGCCATATAGACCGGGCACGACGGAGAGAGGCTCTTCTCATCTTTATCGTCTTGTTGCTCGGCATTGTTGCGTTCAGCTTACGGTAATAAAACAGCAACCTTTCGCGACGTCCTGGCGTTCCTGCGCAAGCTGCCTAAGCTCAACGCGGACTAATATCCGAACTCTTGAGAACGCGCTGGAGACCCACGGCGAGGTGATGCACGAATGAATGACATGACAGCCATAAGGACCAGCCGGTACGCTCGATTGAAGTGTCTGATTGGATCAGTTGGCTTAGATCCATCACTAAGCTCGTCGCGAAACTGAAGGTCCGCACGAAAAGTCGCGACGAGGCACATCATGCTCTCATCCGCACGAAAGTCACGATGCGCCTCGGCGTGCAGTGTTCTACTGACTGGCGCGCGAAGGTGAACTGCGGCCAAATTTGTGAGTCTATTGGCCCTGCATCTTGCCTGACGGAACGGATGGAGCTTCGCCGACGCCACCGGGATGGCTGCCTACATCCTTACCCATCTTGGCTGATTCCGCATGCTCGGGCTTGACCAAGCCTTTCTTGCAGGCCTCCTTGAACTCGGTTTGTGAAATCTTGCCGTCTTGATTTGCGTCCGCTTGCTTAAAATCTGAGATGTAGCCAGCCGCCTTATCTGCCGTGAGCACGTCACCACCGCCCACGGCATCCATCCATACCCCATTGCACTCCGTGTCAGTGAGCATGGCGGGATGTCCGGAGGTTGGTCCACTCGGTGATTGGCCTTGAGTTGGGGACTGGTCGGCGGCGTACGCCGATCCTGAACTGAGCATCAATCCTAGGGCTGTTATGATAACTGCTTTCATGACCATTCCTCCTGTGAAGATGTTGCTTAAAATGACTAGCTGTGGCCGATGGTTGCATTGACCCACGTCAAGCGCGCCCTAGCGATCAAGGGGCTTGCCGGTCGCCCCAGCCAGGACCTTCACGTAACGGAAGCAAGACGGCAGCAATTAGGACAACGAGACTCCGAAAGGAGCCGCTAAGTCGTCTCGGTCTCCATTAAACGAATTATTAGCCGCGCTGAGACAGCAAAAAGCCCTAGGGCTCTTACGTCGGTAAATTCCGAGCCGTGCAGACTCAGTAGTAGTGGCCAACGCACGTGTAGTAGCGGTTCCACCAGTAGTGACTGCCGGTTGCTACGGCGCGGCGATAAAGCCATCCACAGCCTCCACCCTAGTAGCCAATTGGCGTCATCTGTCTTGGCCAGCTCAGAGGCCGGTACGTCTTCGCCAACTCATTGGAGAGAAGCGTCTCAGGCGGAACCCCACCATCTCGGCGAGGTTCTTAGCCATCCGTTTTGCGGTTGAGCAGCTTCCCACCAGATCAGATCGGAATTGGACTGCGCAGTGCTCGACATGTTGGGCGGTGACGGGTGATAAGAAGAGGGGATCACCTTGAGAAGAAGCCCGGTGTGGGGTCACGGCTTGCCCTTTAGTTGGCCCGCGCTCGCCCCCGGCCCTGGGGCCACGCGAAACCAATAGGATTTTCCAATCGGGTAATAAGATTTTCCAATTAGACCATTGATTTTATTGGATTAAAAGTTCTGGGGTGGTGGCAATTGGCACAGCGCGTCTCTGAACAAGTAGCTAGAATCTCTTCCATGCTCAAGATGGCCTTGAGCAGCTACGTCAAGGAGATTCCACGATGTTCCCGCTCTCTCGCAACTTCGTGAAATTCGCAGCGGCCGGCGCCCTCGTGGCCCTCACCGCTGCTAGCACCCCCGCCCGCGCTGATGATTTGATCCAGAATTTAGGGCCGGTCGGACCTTACGAGCCTATTCTCGCCACGATTGGCAGCAAGGACGTCATAGCCTTCTACGTTCCCGGCAAGGGTGGCTGCGATGTCCAGGTGGTGACTTGGAATGGTGACGACACGAATGCCAACACGGCGGGGGGCTTTAAGGTCAGCCTAAGCCCAGGTCAGACTACTTCCATCGACAGCGCCGAAAACAAGTCGCTCACTCTGAGGTGCGGCGACTTAGCTGAGGCCCTTGCGGCCGTCGATACCGACCATCAGGTTGCCTCGAAGTAGTATGCAAGCCTTTGGCGGCTTGAAGTTACGACTCACCTCGTTGCGTGACGTGTCAGCGCGATACGCCACGCAACAGCTTATGGGGGAGCGAGAGCGACCCACCACATGCGCACGATTTTAGGCGTCAACAGAAGCCGGGGATCGTTTGACGCTAAAGGGCCTCAGAAACGCGGGAACGTTTGAGGCCTTTAGAGACTGAGCGTTGGGTCTAAAACTCAACGCTCAGTCTCCCGCCTGCACGACAGCCACAAGGAGACATTTCACGTAACCCTCGTTTATACAACTAGGGTAAGGAAACGAAGCAGTGCGCAAAATCATCGTAGGACTTTTAGCAGTAGGACTTATTGCCTTCGGCCTCGGGGATTGGCGATCGCTGGCGGCTGACGAGGTTCCGGCGAGCGGTGCGCCGAGTGCAACGCCGGCGCCTGCCGGTGGGGCACCGGCTGCAGGTGGCGGCGCGGCTCCGGCCGCTCCGGCTGCTGGTGCAGCCGCGCAGCCTGGCGGCCCCATGCTTGGCCCTGCCACGCCGCCCTTGGAGCTGGTCGCCAGCACCCCAAAGGGAGAACTGAAAAACCCTTACAACGCCGATATCGCTGCGATCGCCGAGGAGGGTCACCACCGATACCTCTCCGCCGGTTGCAATGGCTGCCACGGCGGAGGCGGCGGAGGCGGCATGTGCCCGCCGCTGACCAACGACACCTGGGTCTACGGCGCTGGAGACGACACGCTGTTCCGTCTGATTTCGCTTGGCTCCGACGGGCTGCAGAAGCAGGGCTACACCCGCGTCAAGCACGAGGTCGTGGTTGGGCCGATGCCGCCCTTCGGCGGGATCATCAAGACCAGCGATGACCTGTGGAGGATCATCGCCTTCATCCGGTCGGTGAACCCCGACTCGCTGCAGCATGCAGGCGATCCCTATACGCCGCCACCACAATACTAAACGACGGTGCCGGATGACGCGCCGGCTGAAGCCGACGCCAGGAACACCCGAACGAGCGTCCAGCCGGCTCGATCGGGAGGAACAATGAACCCCCTTCTTTTGTGATGGCCGTATCTCTTAGTTTAGATGGCAGCGTGTTCGACCTACCGCAGCATCGCGTCAATGCGCGCACGCGCTTCAACGAGTGCCTCCGTCCGCTGCCCCCCGAAATCTCGCTCGCTGCAAATATTGCCGCAGGGGCGGAGGTGGAACCCAGACCCCTCTTCTTGATCCCGGTCAATGTGAAGCCGATGCAGCCAGCGTAGCCTTGTGCATCGGGTCGGAACTTACCTACCCACAATGTCGGTTGTTTTCCGCGCCCCGTCTCCAGTCGGTGTTACTAACAAGGGAGGCTTACTATGCAGCGGTTTTTGACCTGCTTTGCCGTAGGGCTAGGCTTGCTGTTCGGCGCGTTCGCGTTTGCGCCGACGCCTGCTTCGGCAGTTTATTACCACACTATGCAACATGGGTATCACACCCATCACTGCTATTGGCGTCATGGTCACCACTACTGTCCCCCGACACATTATCATCACGGGGGTATGAAGGCGCATTAGCGTCAGCGACTTTCCTCAAGGCGAGGGCCGCAGCGTATGCTGCGGCCCTCTCCTTTTCCCAACGCGCTGTCACGCGCCGGTTTTTCTCTCTAAGGCCCTGGGGGGGGAACATAGGGGGACGCTCCACCCAGCGAGAAACTCTGTCCGTGCATAGTGGGATGACGAACTACTCCGCGGCCACCCTCTCGACATCGGAGTTATCCTACCTCATGGCGAAAAGTTCTACGAGACCGTCACGCTGAACACGCTACATGGACACATCTACAGCGCGGATGAACGCAAAGAGATTGATCGGCTCTTGAAAGCTCGTAAGCGTCTATTGAAGCGTCTCGCTGAGATCGACGCCGAACTTGCCTGCATCCAGAAAGAAGGCCTTGCCATCAAAAGAGGCATTGCCGCGCGAGCGCCGACGAAATCCGCGCCGAGGCAGCGAAACATGCGAAGCACTTGAAGGACGCCGAGGCGTTTGAGCTTGGGTTAAAGCTCATGCGGGCTGATTTTCAGCGCAAGGCGAGCCTCTAGTCGGACCGACCGGACACCCCCCACCATCGTCAACTGCTAGGTTCTCCCGGCACTTGTGGCAAAAGCGGGGGGCGCTGCTCCCGGAATTTCACCCGCTGCAAAGAATCGTTGGGACGGTTAAGTCATTACTGCGGTTGCGGAGGCGTCTGCTGCTGCGTCTGTGAAGGCACCTGCTGCGGCTCTGCCAAGTGGCCGATGAGGTGACGGCGGGAGGCAATCCAACCAATAATGACGATGACAAGGACGATAGCCGCTAGAACAACGACCACTTGATTTCGTGACATAGCCTTTACCTCGTATCCTAGTAGCCATCAGGTAATGTGGTGCTGAAAGTTGCCCTGAGGGTCTTTGCGAAAATCGATGCCGTCGACCTTTTCCGTGTGGCCGCGACCACATCGCGCTTCACGTAATCGACATGGATAGCTTGGATACCATTAAACTCTGGCTCATCAGCGATGCTGTGGGCAATCGTCGCTACAATATGATTCGCCTCGTTTTCACGCTCGGCGGCGGACAGGCCGATGAGCTTGCTATTTACGATTGTCACCACGAATTGCACCTCGGTGGCTGTAAGTTCGACCGCCTCGCCATCGTATCCCGTGGCGGCAAGCACGGCGCTCTTGACCGCATTGAGAGACCTCTCCTGCGACTGTGCCAATTGAGCGTGCGGGGCTCCAAACGGAGCCGCAGTTGCGAGCACAAAGGCCATCCAACCGACGAACAGTGATTGCCTCAGCATGGGTGTTTCCTCTCACCTATCTATGCGAGGAGTAGGTGGCGAAAGATGAGAAGTGTCCCTCCGAGCGGCATTGACCTGGATCAAGCCCTTGGGGCTTGTTTGAGATCGCGCTTCACATGAACGAAGACGATATCACCGTCACAACGGGCGAACTTGCCAAGCTGTTCGACACAACGCCGAAGACTCTCGCCACGCTCGGCAGCCCCACAAAGACCCCGAAGCGCGGCGCGCCTACAGGCAGAGCCATCGCGTCAAATCGCGCCGCCATCGACCCGCGCGCAGGTAATGGCAGCCTGTCGCGCCTATGACTGTCCGCCACCTTGCGAGGAATGACCGCGAGAAAGGGGGCTGGGCGGGGATTAAGCCAGGGCGCCCCCACTTGTCGCAACTTACATCCTCACCAGGCCCAAGCCACGCGGCAAATTGGCGGAAGCCGAACGACTCAGGCTTGAGACACCCAAACCGGACCCGCGCGGGTGTCCCCGATCATGTCAACAGAGAGTTGACATAAGGTTTGGTAGCCTCAGCCGCGATCCCTGGTCAACCTCAAAACCACGCCGCTTGT
>JAENXG010000422.1 GCA_016649675.1 Methyloceanibacter sp. | reverse complement strand
GAATATACCGACGCGGTGTGGGAGCTGATCCACGCCAAGCTCGAGGACCGCGCGCCCGAGATCGTCACCGAGCTCCCCGGCACCGCCAAGGTCATCAATATCATGGATGCCCTGAAGAAGAGCGTACAGCAGGGCAAGGGCACTCCCGCCGGCAAGACTGCCGCCAAGCGCGGCGCTGCGTCAGCCAAGTCCGGCGACGGCAAGAAGACGGCGAAGGGCGCGCCGAAGCGGAAGTCTGCCTAAGCCATGGCGCGAGCCGAGAGCAAAGACCTGCTCGCCGAGTACAAGGCAAGACGCGATTTCGCCAAGACTCCCGAGCCCAAGGCCAAGCGCGAGAAGGCTAAGGGCAACAGCTTCGTCATCCAGAAGCACGCGGCGACGCGGACGCATTTCGATTTCCGGCTGGAGAAGGACGGCGTGCTGAAGAGCTGGGCCGTCACCAAGGGCCCGAGCCTCGACCCGAGCCAAAAGCGGCTCGCCGTCAGGACCGAGGACCACCCGCTCGAATATGGCGGCTTCGAAGGCGTGATCCCCAAGGGCGAGTATGGCGGCGGCCCGGTCATGATCTGGGACCGCGGCACCTGGGAGCCGATCGGCGATCCCGACGAAGGCCTGGCCAAGGGCGATCTCAAATTCAGGCTGCACGGCGATCGGCTGAATGGCGACTTCGTGCTTGTGCGCATGAAGAAGGACCGGACCGGGGGCAAGCGCGAGAACTGGCTCCTCATCAAGAAGCGTGATGAATACGCCGGTGACGGTTCAGAACCGACGGAAGATTTCGACACCAGCGTGAAGTCGGGTCGATCGATGGATCAAATCCTGACCGGCGACTCGGCCGTCTGGACCTCCAAGAAGGCTCAAAAAAAAACTCCCACGCGAAGGAAAAGCGCTGGCACGGCAAAGCCCCGCCGCAAGCCCGCCGCGCGGTAGCGCCTGAATTCATCGCGCCTGAGCTTGCCACGCTTGACACCGAGGTGCCGGCCGGCCGCGGCTGGCTGCATGAAGCGAAATATGACGGCTACCGCATCGTCGCGCGCAAAGCCGGCGACGAGATCACGCTGTTCAGCCGGAGCGGGCTCGACTGGACGGTGCGTTTCCCCGCGATCGCCAAAGCGCTGTTAAGCCTTCCGGCGGAGAGCGCGCTGCTCGACGGTGAGGTCGCCTTCGTGCTGCCCTCAGGCATCACCGATTTCAAATCGCTGCAGGAGCATATCGACACACCAAACCCTGCCATCCGCTATTTCGTCTTCGATCTCCTCGCGCTCGACGGCAAGCACCTGCGCAAGAAACCGCTGAAGGAGCGGCGCGCCCTTCTCGCCAAATTGATGGCGGCCAAGAGCGTCTCCAATTGGCTCGTCTACGCCGATTATGTGGAGGGCTCTGGGCCTGAGTTCTTCGCGCAAGCTTGCGCGGCAGGGCTCGAAGGCATCGTGTCGAAACGGGCGGATGCACCTTACCGTTCGGGCCGCGGCAAGGACTGGCTCAAGATCAAATGCCTCCGCGGCGAGGAGTTCGTCATCGGCGGCTACAGCCGATCGACGGTGAAGGGAAAGCCGTTCTCCTCGCTCCTGCTCGGGACCTTCGACGCGGACAAGCTCATCTATGCCGGCAAAGTCGGCACGGGCTTCGACTCTACCGATTTCAACACCCTCGCCAAGCGCTTCAAGCCGCTCGAGCGTAGCGCCTCGTCCTTCGAGGAGGTGCCGACGGTCGAGCGAAAAGATGCAGTGTGGCTCGAACCCAAGCTCGTCTGCGAGATTTCCTACACGGAATGGACGCGGGATGGGCGGCTGAGGCATCCGAGCTTCAAGGGCTTACGCGAGGACAAGCGGGCGCGCGACGTGCATCGCGAGCGCAGAGAAGATGAGGAGACCCCAATGGCCACGACCAGAACCGCCGCCGCCAAGAAGGCCGGCGATCCAACTTTCGACGGGATCACGCTCACCAATCCCGATCGGGTGCTCTATCCCGATATCGGCCTCACCAAGCTCGACCTTGCCCGCTATTACCAGGCCGTAGCGCCTTTGATGCTGCCTTACGCCGTCAACCGCCCGATCAGTCTCGTGCGCTGCCCCGAGGGCTACGCCAAGGAGTGCTTCTTCCAGCGTCACGCCATGACAGGCATGAGCGACGCGATCAAGGAAGTGCCCATCCCGGGCGGCGAGACCAAGAAGAAATATCTCTATATCGACGACGAGAGCGGACTGTTCGGGCTGGTGCAGATCGGGGTGCTCGAGATCCACGACTGGGGCGTCTCGCTCGACCATATCAACGAGCCCGACCGGCTCGTCTTCGATCTCGATCCCGACGAGGGGCTAGACCTCGCCATCCTCAAGGCCGCGGCTATAGAGGTGCGCGACTTC
>JAENXG010000106.1 GCA_016649675.1 Methyloceanibacter sp. | reverse complement strand
GCCGGGAGATGCCTCGTCGCGAAGCGCTCTCCCCAATTCACGATGTGGCGAGGCGCGCCTTTTGGCAGAGGGGGCTTCGTGTTATGGATTCATCGGTCGCGGGTGTAGCTCAGTGGTAGAGCAGCAGCTTCCCAAGCTGCGTGTCGAGGGTTCGATTCCCTCTACCCGCTCCAATTCCCTCAAGGGGTTGGGGCTCAAAATTCACCTCGCCAAATCCCGCCTGTGTCGAGAATGGGTGCGTAATCTGTTCGATGGGCGTTCCTGCCGCCCGCGACGACCCGCCTCTCCAAAACGAAACCGCCCCGGCGGTGAACCGGGGCGGTAATTCATTTCCATCCCATGAGCGTCGGATGATCGGACGCCGCTGCTTGGCCCGGCGTGGTCAACCAGCGTCCGCGCCGACGGCTCATGTCAAAAGGAGTGGTCTAGTTAGAACCTGACCCACCCTCGCCCCTGGCGAGGGGCGCGATGAGGTTCTAGCGGATGCCGGTCCGCACAACAACACCGGCTGTGCAACGGCGGGAACTTCGCCCCGGCAACGGGGACTTCCGACCGCTCGAAAGCCGCGCGGGCTGAGAGAAAACGACGGCAGACTATCCCCGCTCACCCCATCGGGCGAGCACAAGACCGGGGTCCAAGCCCCGGCGGGGGTCCGGCTGGCCCACGATACGGGCACCGTCGCTATACCGTTGCTTGAAAGCGCACCCTCATTGCCGCTTCCCTTCTCCTAGAGAGACGGGGGGGTCTAGCGGAAGGAGAAGTTCGTTCAAAATTTGGAATAGCCAAAACTTGCATCGCTCCGACCACAGCCTAAAATTGCGGGCGTTATGTTGTTGTTTACCGCAGAAGGTCCTGCGCAGCGTCGATGATCGCGACGTGCTGTTCGTCTATCGCGAGGCGACGGTGGCGAGCTATTGCGGCGTGACGCTGGTGATGGCGTCGGGCGAGGAAATATCGGGGCGTGCTCTCACCGCCGCCATCGATGCGCTACAGGCGAAGCTCAATGACATGACGCCGCCGATGGCAGCATGAACGCCCAACTTGGTTTCCTTGATATGCGTCAATGCCCAATTGCGCAGGGGCCTCTAAGATTAGTGAAGAAGCGAAGAAAATTGGAGGACCAAATGATTCGCAAGCTCTCTCTTATTTGTGCAATAGCGGCTGCCCTGTTGTTTCCGATGTCGGCGTTTGCCGGTCACGGTCATGGCGGTCACGGTCATGGCGGTCACGGTCATGGCGGCCACCACGGCTACCACGGCTACCACGGCTACCACGGCTACCACGGCTACCACGGCGGTCATCATGGCGGTCACTGGTACCGCGGACGCTGGTGGGGCTATGGCGTAGGTTCATGTTGGCAATGGACACCCGCTGGCTATATCTGGATTTGCGGTTACTGAGCACTGAGTCAAAAGGGGCTGGTCATAATCAGCCCCTTTTTTATTTCTGACAGCGCGGCAGTCGCGCTAGGCTTCATCGAGATCGAGCCCGGCACCAACGGGCACAAGCTCGCCGCTAGGGAGTGCGCCGAAGCGGTGAGCGTGCGGAATTTTCCGCACCCGTAAATCGTTGGCGATCAAAGGGATAGCGGCTAGGAATTATTCCTAAGCCATTGGAGCGCCGCGCGAAAGGCGTTCGGACTAATCCGCACCCTAGGGAAATCCCTAGGTCAAAAGCCTAGCAACGACAGAGGCTTGACCGTGCGGGAAATCCCGCACCCGATAGGCGATCAAGCGTGCGCGGCGCGGTGCTCGGCAACCCGGCACTTGGTCGAGCAATAGAGCTTGGTCGATCTGAACGCCTCGATGGCTTCGCCGCATACTTGGCAGACCCGGCCGGCTCGGGCTTCGGCGCGCTTGGCGGTGCGGCCTGCCGTTCTCGCCTTGGACGCACAAGCGTTGGTGCAATAGCGCCCAATGCCTTCGCCGCGCACGAGTAGGAAGGCTTGCCCGCAACGCTGACAGCGACGCGTGCCGTAGCGGTATTCATGGCGCGGTATACTCGGCGGAACAGGCGGCCACGGCGGCAACGGTCGCCTGCGATAGATCATGCGCTTCCTTTGCTCGTGCTGTTGCTTCCGCGCGCGATACTCCGCACTCTCAAGGTAGCGCGGCCACTCCTTGCGAAGCTGCCGAACGAGCGGACGCCACAGGCGCTCTATCGGCTCGTAGCAGTAGGTCGCGCCGCCCACGAAGCAATAACCCTCGGGGGCGTGCTTGATCTTGCAAGCGCTTGGCGGCATGGTGACGACGCGCCCGCCCATGATGCGGACCTCCTCGTGGCTCACTGGCTTTCGTCTCATGGCTTCTCTGTAACGGTAATGGCGACAGAGGCAAAGTAATCAGTTGCCGTTATCGTTACAAGGCGGCGAAGGGCTTGGCAACGCGCGCCTGCACTTCCGATGACAACACTCTATCGAGTTCGACGCCCAAGAGCGCATTCCAAAGCGCTTCTGCGCTGAAATCGGGCGCACTGATCGTTTCAATCTCGCGTCTTGCGAAGGGTAACATCTGGCTAGCGCGCGCATGTAAGCCCAAGGTCGACGTATCACGGACTCTATCCAGTGCTCCGTTGTGATGTTTTCACGTCCTAGTCTAGTGGGATTGTTAAAGTCCTCGATTAAGTGCGCGACGCGCGAGTTTGCACGCTAAGCCAAGCCGCGTTAAGAGAATCGCGTGATCGAACCGACCGGCAAGGTGAGATGGTCCGCTGCGGCGCCCTTAGGGCTTGCCGCGCTAGCTCTCGCGCTTCTTTGGCCGACGCCCGGGCCCGCCTTGGCGCAAGCCAGGAACGAGATCGTCCCCGACACGTGGCAAGGCGACGTGCTGCGCCCCAAGCCTGACATGCATGGGCTTGAGAAGCTCAGCTTCGTCACCGACAGCGACTACCCGCCCTTCCACTATTTCGACGAGGTGGGCGCTCTCACCGGCTTCAATGTCGATCTCGCCAAGTCCATCTGCGAGGCGCTGCAGGTCCAGTGCGATGTGAAGGCGGTCGACTGGGAGGAGCTGTTCCCGGCCCTCGACAAGGGCGAGGCCGATGCGGCCATCGCCTCCATCCGCATCAGCGCGGAGTCGCTCGAGAAGGTCGACTTCACCTCCCGCTATTATGCGACGCCGGCCCGCTTCGTGGCGCGGAAGGAGAACGAGCTCAAGGATATCCGTCCCGAGACGCTGACCGGCAAGAAGATCGGCGTGGCCAAGGGCACCGGCCACGAGGCCTATCTCAAGATGTTCTTCCCCGATGCGGCGATTGCATCCTTCGATACCGCCGACGATGCGCAGAAGGCGCTGAAGGGAGGCGCCATCGATCTCGTCTTCGGCGACGGCATCGGGCTCACCTTCTGGATCAATGGGGTGACGAGCGACGGCTGCTGTGAGTTCCGCGGCGGTCCCTATCTCGACACGAAATATTTCGGCGAGGGCGTCGGTATCGCGGTGAAGAAGGGCAATCGCCAGCTCATCGAGATCCTCAATTATGCGCTCGAGCAGGTGCACGCCTCCGGGCGGTATGACGAGCTGTTCCTCCGCTATTTCCCCATGAGCTTCTTCTAGCCCACACTGACAGGACTCAGTGGTCAGAGCCGAGCGGTGCCGCTTGCTCTTCCTCCCCCCTTGTGGGGGAGGGATAGGGAGGGGGGTTGAACTCAAGGACTCACTTTTCGCCACGGTCCTGAGCCTCATCCATCACCCCCCTCCGATCGTCTTCGACGATCGTGCTCCCCCACAAGGGGGGAGCGGGAAGACTTAGCGGACCCAGCATTTCGAATGAAGGGCAGAAGAAGGCTCCAACCAAACTTCGTCGGCGCGTCGCTCTGGTAAGGCGTAAGCCCGATGGTCATCGCCTCGTGTCCGCCCTCAGGTTGGGCCGTGTAGGTCCTGAACAGCCGGTCCCACAGCGAGAGATTGAAGCCGTAATTGGAATCGTGCTCGCGTCTCAGCACCGAGTGATGCACGCGGTGCATGTCTGGCGTGACCATGAGCAGGCGCAAAGGCCCGTCGAGCCACGCCGGTAGCGCGATATTGGCGTGGTTGAACATGGCGCACGCGTTGAGGATCACCTCGAACAGGAACACGCCTAGCGGTGGCGCGCCGAGCGGCACCACCACCGCGATCTTCCACAGCATCGAGAGCGCGATCTCCACCGGGTGAAAGCGCACCGCCGTGGTCACATCGATATCGCGGTCGGCATGGTGCACCTTATGCAGCCGCCAGAAGAGCGGGATTTTATGCGAGGCCCAATGCTGCCCCCAGATGGCGAGGTCGAGCACGAGCAGCGTCACGACAATCTTGAGCCACTCCGGCCAGGCGACGTGGTTCAGGATCCCGATCTGATGCTGCTCAGCATAGATCGCAGCAGCCACGGCCGCGATCGGCACCGCCAGCATCGCCATCAGCCGGAGCAGAATGCTGCCGGTGACGCTGATGCCGATATTGGTGAGCCAGCGCCGGCGCTTCGCGGCGTGCAGCGGCCGCTTCGGCCAGCCGAGCTCGATCAGCGCCATCACGAGGAAGACGCCTCCAAAGATGGCGAGGCGGATCAGGCCGTCGCTTTGGCCGATGAGACCGTCCATCGGAGCATGTTAGCGGGGATGAGCCAGCGCGTCAGTTGGTCTGCCTGGCGGCAAGCGATAGGCCTATGACGCCGAGGATCACGAGCGCCAGCGAGGCCATCTTGAACAAGGTCAGCGGCTCGCGGAAATAGGCCATGCCGATCATGGCGGCGAGCGCGGTGCCGACCCCCGACCAGATTGCGTAGGCCATGGACAGATCGAGCCGCTTCAGCACCAGGATCACGGCCAAAGCCGAGAACACGTAGAACACCGGAACGGCGAGGGAGGGGAGCAGCTCGGAGAAGCCGCGGGAGAGCTTCATCGCGGTGATGCCGGCGACCTCGAGCAGGATGGCGGCGAATAGCAGGATCCAGGGCAAGGCTTTATCGATCATCTGGCGACTCGAAGGACGGCACGCTGCGCATCCAACAGCGAAATTGCGTGACGCCCTGATGACAGCTGACCTCACAGCAGCTCGAGCGGGCGGGGCCCGCGCGGTGGCGGGAAGGAATGGTCGAGCTCGGCGAGGTCGGCATCGGTGAGCGTGATGTCGAGTGCCGCGCGGTTTTCCAGCACATGGCTTTCGTTCGCGGCCTTGGGGATCACCATCATGTCGGTCTGCCTGAGCACCCAGGCGAGCGCAATTTGCGCCGGCGTGGCGCGGTGGCGGACGGCGACGGAGGTGAGCGTCCGCTGGCGCAACAGCCGCCCCTGCTCGATCGGCGAATAGGCCATGATCGGGACACCGCGGCCGCGCGACCAGGGCAGCAACCCGTATTCGATGCCGCGGCGCCGCAAATTGTAGAGCACCTGATTGGTGGCGCAGGCAGCCCCGCCGGGAAGCGCGAAGAGCTCTTCCATGTCGCCGACGTCGAAATTGCTGACGCCCCAATAGCGGATCGCGCCGGCCTCGATCAGCGCTGCGAAGCCCGCCAGCGTCTCTTCGAGGCCGATGCGCCCGCGCCAATGGAGAAGATAGAGGTCGATGCGGTCGGTCTTAAGCCGCTTCAGGCTTCGCTTGCAGGCGGCGATCGTGCCGGCGCGCGTGGAGTTCTCAGGCATCACCTTGGTGACGAGGAAAACCTCCTCGCGCCGCCCGGCGATGGCCTCGGCCACGACCTCCTCGGCGCCGCCATTGGCATACATCTCGGCGGTATCGATCAGCGTCATGCCGAGATCGAGGCCAAGTCGAAGCGCTGCGACCTCCTCTTTCCGCTTGCGCGCGCTTTCGCCCATGGCCCAGGTGCCTTGCCCGAGCTGCTTCACCCGCTCGCCCGAGGGGAGGGGTACGTCCGGTACGCTTGTCACCATGGACGATGAACTCTGACGCGCACGAATCGGCTCCAAAGCAAGCGTCATCCCGGCGAAAACCGCGATGAAGCCCGCTTCTCGTCAGGATCGGCCAATCTGGAGTCCGGCTTGCGCCGGAACGACGCGCGTGAGCTTACGCCTTCTTTGCCGCTGCTGGCATTCGGCGATCCCGCTCTTCCTTCCGCGAATGGAGCTGGAAGGCGACGACGAGCAGGAACACGCCGAACATGAGCGCATAGGCGCCGATCCACAGCGTCAGCACCACCGCGCCGATCAAAGGCTCGATGACCAGCAAGATGCCGAAGATGATCGAGGCGATGCCGCCCAGTGCCAGCCACCACCGGCCGTGATCGATGTTGAGGGTGAAGGCGGCGCTGAGCATCAGGGCGCCGGAGACCACCGCCCAAACGGCGATGATCCAGATCAGCGCCACAAGAGTGATCGCGGGCCAGAGAAAGGCGACGACGCCCGCCGCGAGATCGACGATGCCTTCGAGGATCAAGAGGCCCCAGCGCTCGCCGTTCCTCGCCGCCTTGATGCCGGAGACGATGGCGAACACGCCGTCGACGAGCATATAGGCCGAGAACAGGATGACGAAAACCTCGACGGCGACGCCCGGCGTCAAAAGGCAGATCAGGCCGAACAGGATGCCCAAGATGCCCCGCAGCCCAACCGCCCACCAACTATCCGCCAAGACCTCGCTCAATGCGTCGGCGCGCGCTTTGTCAGACGCCGACATTCCTTTCCCGGATGCTGTGCTCGCAGCCATGGGACGACCTCCTTCGATCAGCCAGGTTGATCAGGTAGAGTCTTGCTAACGCCAAGCTTACGCGAATCGATAAGGCGGCAATGATGAAGCCAATATAAACGGCAAATGCCGCCAAATCGAAGTTGTCCACATCGGCTTAAACGCGCTCTAGAGCTCCAAGCCCACCTCCGAGGCAAGCCCCGACACCGTCTGGCGGAGCCAGAGATGCCCCGGATCTTGGTCGAAGCTCGCATGCCAAAGCAACGAGATGGTGAAGGTCGGCAGCTCGATTGGAGCCGGGCTCGTGGCCAGCCCGAACGCCTCGGCGAAATAGCGCGCAAGCTTTGATGGCATGGTGGTGATGACCGGCGCCCGGCGCACGACGAAGGGCACGGCGAGAAATCCCGGCGTGGTGAGCGCGATGACGCGCTTGAGCTTGCGCTTGGCAAGCGCCTCGTCGACCGCGCCATGCGTGTCCTCGGTGAGGCTCGTCAGCACGTGCGGCACGCGCAGATAGTCCTCGAGCGAGATCGGCGGGGAGAGATTGAGCTGCGCGGGGTTGAACAGGCAGAGGAAGCTGTCGGTGTAGAGCGGGCGGCGCTTGTGATGGGTCTGCCCCTGGTCGAACACGCCGATGCCGAGATCGAGCGTGCCGGCGTCGAGCTCCTCCAGGACGCTGATCCCGTTGATGGAGCGAAGGCGCAAACCGACGCCCGGCGCCGCTTGGCGCAGACGCGCGACGAGGCCCGGAATCACCGCGACCTCGATCGAGTCGGCAAGGCCGATCTTGAACACCCGGTCGGCGGTCGCGGGTTCGAAGGCCTCGCGCTGCAGCACGGCCGCCTGAATCTGGGACAGCGTCACCCGCACGGGATCGGCGAGCGCGAGCGCGCGGGGGGTCGGCCGCATGCCGTCGGCGCCGCGGGTGAGAAGCTCATCGCCGAACAGCGTCCTGAGCCTTGCGAGATTGTGGCTCATGGCCGACTGGCCGAGCCCAATACGGGCGGCGGCGCGCGTGACGCTCCGCTCCGTGAGCAGCGCGTCGAACGCGACGAGAAGGTTCAGGTCGAGCCTGGCTAAATTGGCGTGGTCGATACTGGTCATCAATATAATCGATTGGACTGATGATACGGGAGCACCCATGTTCGAAGCAACAGCAAATCCGAACAGGGTGCGGGGCTTGCCGGCGGCAGCGGAGGGGTCATGAGGATCGCCATTATCGGCGCGGGAAATGTGGGAAGGGGCGTCAGTATCATGGCCACGCCGCGCTTCCCCGAAGGCAAGGCCGCAAACCAAAACCCCGCTCCGCGCGTTAGGGTGTCCCACCCTCAAGAAGCGGAGTAATCATGGATACCCTTGTTCAATCGCGAGCCAACCTCAAGACGCCGGCCTATGCCGCAGCCTCGGCCAAAGCGCCGATTACGCCCTGGTCGATCGAGCGTCGCGAGCCGGGCCCACACGATGTTCTGATCGACATCCTCTATTGCGGCGTCTGCCACTCCGACATCCACCAAGTGCGCGACGAGTGGGGAGGTTCGATTTTCCCCATGGTCCCGGGCCACGAG